>MWBB01000194.1 GCA_002068835.1 Acidobacteria bacterium ADurb.Bin340
CCTTCACGAGCCGCAGCACGGTCTCGCCCGCACCCTGCTCCGCATGGGACTGGGCGTAGGCCAGGGCCGTCTGGGCCAGCCGGGAACGGACCTGGGCCTCCGGTCCTTCCGCGGCCAGCAGGGTTCCCAGGAGGAGCAGGGCCAGGGCGCGCATGGCTAGCGCTTCAGGTTGGCCACCAGGGACAGCATGTCGTCCACGGTGCGGATGGTCTTGGAGTTCGCTTCGTAGGCCCGCTGGCCGATGATCATGTTCACCATCTCTTCGGCCACGTCCACGTTGCTGATTTCCAGGAAGCCCTGCTGGACCGTGCCCAGACCGTCCAGGCCCGGCGTGCCTTCGATGGGTTCGCCGCTGGCCAGGGTGGGCAGCACCAGGTTGCGGCCCAGCTGATTGAGGCCCGCCGGGTTGATGAACTTCACCAGGGTGATCTGGCCGACCTGCTGGGGCTGGGTCTGGCCCGGCTGGGTCACGCTCACAGTGCCATCCTGGGCGATGGTGACGCTGGTGGCGTCCTGGGGCACGGTGATCTGGGGATCCAGGGTGTAGCCGCTGGCGTTCACCATGGTGCCGTTCTGGTCGATGGTGAAGGCGCCATCCCGGGTGTAGGCCTGGGTGCCGTCCGGCATGGTGACCCGGAAGAACCCGTCGCCCTCGATGGCCATGTCGAAGCGGCCGCCGCTGGGGCGGAAGTTGCCGGTGCTGTACTGGCGCACCACCGCCTGGAGCCGTGCGCCGTGGCCCAGCTGGATGCCTGAAGGCAGGCTGGTGTTGGTGCTGCTGCTGGTGCCCGCCAGGTTGATGGTCTGGTAGAGCAGATCCTGGAACTCTGCCCGGCCTTTCTTGAAACCGGTGGTGTTCACGTTGGCGAGGTTGTTGGAGATGGTGTCCATGTTGTACTGCTGGACAGCCATTCCGGCGGCGGCGGACCACATGGCGCGCATCATGGCGATTCCTCCTGGCTAGCGGTTATTGGCGATGTCGTTGATGCTCTTGGCGTCCAGATCGTTGCTGATGGTGGAGGCCACCTTCATGGACAGCTCGAAGAGTCGGTTCAGGCGGATCATGTCCACCATCACCAGGGCCACGTCCACCGTGCTGCTTTCCTGGTAGCCCTGGGCCACGGTGGCCTTCACGGGGGCTTCGGCCTGCCCTGCGGGATCGAAGCGGTTCGAGCCCACCCGGCTCAGGCCCCGGGGATCCGCGTAGGCCCTCAGGTCCAGCTGCCCCAGAACCTCCAGCCCCTGCTGCACGGTCCCATCGGAGCCGATGGTGAATTCGCCCTGGGCGGGATTCAATCGGATGGGCTGGCCGTTTTTGCCGAGTACCGGAGATCCGTCCAGGCTTTCCAGACGCCCGCCCTCGCCGAGCTGGAAACGACCGTCCCGGGTGATCTGCGGGCCCTGGGGCGTTTGGATAACAAAGAAAGCGTTGCCTTCGATGGCCAGGTCCAGGTTCCGGCCCGTGGCGCGGCTGGCGCCCTGCTCGAAGTCCGTGCCCCGATGGCCCAGCACCGTGCCCGCATTCACATGGGGCGTCAGGGGCAGGTTGCGGGTGCTGCCCAGGGCCTTGTTGAAGAGGGAGAAGAAGCTCTTCTCGGTCTTGTAGCCCACCGTCGCCGCATTGGCGAGGTTGTTCGACAACGTGTCCAGCTGGAAGGAGCGGGCCTTCAAGCTGCCGGCGGCGACGTAATAGGCGGGATCCATCTGGGCACCTCTCGCCTGGTAGGGGAAGAGCCGTGCCAAGACCGATCAGACGTGCCGCTGTTCGCCCTCCACCCAGGTGTCTACCGCATCGGGGTACCGCTCCCGCTTCCAGATGGGCACCCGTTCCTTGATGCGGTCCATGATCCAGGCGGCCGCCTCGAAAGCCTCCCGGCGATGCGAAGCGGCGGTCACCACCACCACGGCGGCTTCCATCAGGGGTACCACGCCCACTCGATGATTGATCAGGCAGGCCCAGAGGCCGAACTGGGCCAGGGCCTCCTCCCGGAGCTGGGCCAGCTGGGCCTCGGCCATGGGGCCGTAGGCTTCGTAGGCCAGCTCGCTCACGGTCCGGCCTTCGTGGTGGTCCCGGGCGCAGCCTTCGAAGACCACCACCGCCCCGGCCCGGGGATCCCGCACGGCGTCGCGCAGGGCAGCGGCATCCAGGGGGCCTTCCACCACAGCCACGGACGGGATCATGGAACCTCCGAGGACTTCAAGGTTAGCGGAAGGTCCGGCCCGCTAAGCTGGGGGCATGACAGTGCTTCCGAAGGTCGAATTGTTCTGCGATGGCGCCTGCCTGGGCAATCCCGGGCCCGGCGGCTGGGCCTACCTGCTGCGCTTCCGTGCCGCTTCCGGCGTGAAGGAGCGGGAGGCCGCGGGCTTCGAGCCCGAAACCACCAACAATCGCATGGAGCTGCAGGGGGCCATCCAGGGTCTGGCGGCTCTGGCCAAGCCCTGCGAAGTGAAGCTCCACTGCGACAGCCAGTACGTGGTGAAGGGCATCCAGTCCTGGCTCACGGGATGGAAGCGCAAGGGCTGGCGCAAGGCCGACGGCCAGCCGGTGCTCAATGCGGAACTCTGGCAGGAACTGGACCGCCAGGTGGCGCGACACCGTGTCGAGGCCGTCTGGGTGCGCGGCCATGCCGGTCATACCGAGAATGAACGGGTGGATGTCCTGGCCCGGGAAGCCGCCCAGAAGCAGGAAACCCTGGAATCGCGGGATGGTTGCGGAACCCCCTGATCAGAGGCTGCGCTTGACGGCCTGTTCTCCGAGGTGGGTGGCGCGGAACTGCCCCAGCTCCCGCTCCCGGATGAGGTCCAGGTTCATCAGGTAATCGAGATCGGCCTCGGTGATCCCCTGGATCGTCAGCAGCTTTTCCCGGGGTACGCCGGGATGCTTGGCGATGAGTTTCAGCAGGGCCAGGCGGCCGGGGGAGATGGGTTCGGTCATGGAGTCTCCGGGGGTGGGGGCGTCATGGTTCGCCGGGCCTTGAGCAGGGATTGGATGAGTGTGTCGAGGGACTGCAGGAAGCTGGAGCGGTCCCGGGGGGTGAAGGCCGAGGGGCCGCCTCCCATTTCGCCCATGTCCCGGAGGAAGGCGCTGAATTCCCTCGCGGCCAGCGCATCCCCGATGGAGTCCGGCGAGAAGACCCGCCCCTTGGGATCCAGGGCCCGCGCACCCTTGGCCAGAACCCGGGCGGCCAGGGGGATGTCCGAAGTGACGGTGATGTCCCAGGGGGTTGCCGATTCCACGATCCAGTCGTCGGCAGCATCGAAGCGGCCACTCACCACCTTCATCTCGATGAGCGGGTGGCGGGGCACGTTCAGGCGGCTGTTGGCCACCACCAGGGTCCGAAGGCCGTAGCGGCCCGCGACCCGGTAGGTCTCGTCCTTCACGGGGCAGGCATCGGCGTCGATGAAGATGCGGATGAAGGATTCGGCCATGTTCTTAGAGCGCCTAACAAAACTCGCGCGGGCCGCGCTGAGAGCGCCGGGCGAGCGTGGGAAGGAAGGCGCCGATGGCCGTAGTGGGGCCTACGGACAAGGCGGCTGACGAACTCACGCGACGCCCGCCGCCCCAGCCCTTCGGGACGATGTGAAACCGCGCGCCCAGCGGCGTCAGAGGCCTTCCACGATGGAACCCCATCGCGGTGCGGCCTCTTCCTGGCTGGTTCACGCGGTTTGACATCGTCGCGGCTCCTCGGGAGTTTTGTTAGGCGCTCTCAGCCTGGGGCTTCGGGTGGCGGAGGGGAACCCGAAGGTGGCTTGGAAGAACGGAAGCCCGGCTGCGGCCGGGCTTCCAGAGGCGAGGTGCCGATCGATCAGCGCGGGCGGCCGAAGTTGACGGTCATGGGAACCCAGGAGCTGACGGGCTTGCCATCGCGGGTGGCGGCCTGGAAGGTGGATTCCAGCGCGGTTCGGATGGCGGCCTCTTCGTAGGGCAGGCCGTTGCCGGTCAGGCCCGAAACCACCCGGGCGCGCTGGGGGCGCCCCTGGGCATCCACGAACACCTGCAGGCGCATGATGACCGGCTCGTTCCGAAGGTGGGTGGGGATCAGGGCCTTGTTGACGACTCGGGGGGCGGTGACAGGAGCGTTCTTGATGAGGGATCCGGGGACTTCTGTGGGGCCCGCCGGGGCCGGAACGTTGGCCGGGAGATTCTGGGGCGCTGTCTGGGCGGTCGGGGCGGCAGCCGGAGCGGCCTGCTGGGCCGCAGGGGCCGGTTCAGGGGTGTTGGAAGGCAGGGTTCGAGGAAGGTTGGTCGGGAGGTTGGTCGGCATCTGGGACGGGAGCTGGGCCGGAAGACCCGTCGGAGCCGCCTGGGCCGTCTGCTGGGCAGGCCGGGGCATGGCCGTGGGCGGGGGCGGCGGG
>MWBB01000195.1 GCA_002068835.1 Acidobacteria bacterium ADurb.Bin340
CCCCGCCGCACCAGCGGCGTGTGCGCCGCCCACCAGCGCATGCTCGTGGAAGCCATCAAGCGTGCCCGCCAGATCGCGCTGCTGCCTTTCGCCACGGACTAGTTCCGCTGCGGAGTCGCATGCACAAGGGGCCGCCGCGAGGCGGCCCCTTGTGCATGCGGAACCTCGAAGTCCGCTAACCTGGGGACATGTCCGATGCACCTGTCGTCCCGCAGCTCAAGGCTCCCCTGCGCCGCATGGCCGCCCTTCGGGCTGCGTGGAAGCCGATCCTGCTCAACTGGCTCCTGCCGGGAGCGGGCTACTGGCTCATTGGCGAGAAGCGCCGGGCCCAGGTGCTGGCGGCGGTATGGGCGGTGTTCCTGATCATCGGCTACTTCCAGCTCGCGGGGGGCGCGGAAGGCGGGGTGCGGGGCGGCATCTACGTGCCCCAGACAGAGCCCTTCGCCTGGATGCCCACCCTGGGCGCCGTGGCCACCCTGGGTGTGGGCCCCGTGTACGGCCTGTTCGCCTGGGCTTTCGGCGGTGCCGGAACCGAGCCCGTGCGCAACCTCACCCAGGAATATGGCGCCACCTACCTGATGGTGGCGGGCCTCATGAACTGGCTGGTCTGCTTTGATCTTTTCGACCGCATCACGGGCCGCTGGGTGTGGCGCCTGCCCAAGGACGAGCGGGAGGCCCTGGCGGAAGCGGCCAAGCAGGCAGGCAAAGACAGCTAGCCCTCGCCCTTCCGGGCCCGGTCCAGTTCCCGCTTCTCTTCCCTCTCCCGGATCGCGTCGCGCTTGTCGTGGGCCTGCTTGCCCTGGCAGAGGGCGAGGCGCACTTTCACGTGGCCCTTGGCATCCAGGTACAAGGCCAGCGGGATGAGGGTGAAGCCCTTGCGCTCCACCTTGGCCACGATTTTCCGGATCTCCTCCCGGTGCAGCAGCAGCTTGCGGGGGCGGAGCGGCTCGTGGTTGGCGTGGGTGCCGTGGGTGTAGGGAGAGATGTGGGCCTGGCGCAGCCACAGCTCCCCCTTGGCCTCGTCCACGTAGGCGTCCTGGAGCTGTCCGCGGCCGGCCCGAAGGCTCTTCACCTCGGTGCCGAGCAGGGCGATGCCGGCCTCCCACGTATCGATCACGTGGTAGTCGTGCAGCGCCTTCCGATTGCGAACCAGATCCTCGGCCATGGAACCAGTCTAGACTCGTCCCAGACCCCCGAAAGGAGCACCCATGCGACGCCTGCGTTCCGCCCTCCTTCTGGCCGTTCCGGCCGTGCTCGTGGCTGCGGCATTCACGGGACTGCGCGTGGACCGCGCCGCCCAGGAGGATGCCTTCTTCCACTGGGTGACCAACGGTTCCCTGCAGCCGCCCCGGGTGGGGCCGGCCTTCCTGGCCCTGGGGGGTGGTGATCGCGTGAAGGCGGTGCAGGCCTGGGGCCGGGAGGCCAAGGCCTATGCGGCCTCCCAGGCCTTCCGGGACCGTTACGCAGCCTGGCGGAAGGAGGAGTTGGGCGGTGTAGACGCGCCGCGCACTGCGGTCCAGATGAAGGAAGAGCTGAACACCGCCCAGGCTGAACAGCGGGAAGCCCTGAAGCAGATGGAGGCCCAGATCCCCACCATGCCCAAGGAAATGCAGGCCCAGATGCGGGAAACCCTGGCCCAGATGAAGCGGGACATGACTTCGATGCCCAGGATCTCCGATGCGGATCTCGAAGCCTCTGCCGCGCAGGAAGCCCAGCGTTCCAAGGCCGAAACGGCCCGTCGGGAGGCGGCAGTTCCGGCGGATCCCAAGGTGAAGCTGCGCGAAGCCCTGAAGGGATTCCTGGCGGCCACCGACGGCGTGGACTACGGTGCTGCCATCCAGGTGCAGAACGGTCGGCGCGTCTTCGCCAACCGCGCCCTGGAGGCCAAGCCCGGCCCCTGGAAGATGGCTTTCCGCGCGGGCAAGGAGCCCGCCGAAGCAGCCCGGGCCTTCGCGCGGAACTGGCTGGCGGAACTCAAATAGCCGATTTCTTGGACGCCATCACGCGCCGGTGGGCCCAGATCCAAAGAACCACGATCACGCCCAGTCCCAGCAGGATCCACAGGAACTGCCCCATGATCAGGTCCTTGCCGCGGTGGACCAGGACGCCGTAATCCAGCTTCTGGCCGCTGGCGTCCACCAGCGTGCGGCCCAGCCACCAGCCCACCGCCGCCAGGATGGCGGTCCAGATCCCCGCGCCCAGGGCCGTGAACAGCGTGAAGCGGCCCAGGTCCATGCGCGAAAGGCCTGCAGGAAGGGAGATGAGCTGGCGGATGGCGGGCAGCAGGCGGCACACGAAGGTGGCCAGGTCGCCGTACTCCCGGAAGATCTCCTCCGCGCGGTCCAGGGCCTCGGGCTTCAGGAACACGTAGCGGCCGTAACGGTGCAGCAGCGGCCGGCCCGCCCATCGCGCCAGGTAGTAGTTGGCGTAGGCCCCGGCCAGGGAGCCCAGCAGACCGCACAGGATCGCGAGGGCCAGCGCCGCGCCGGGATGCCCCAGGGGCGGGAACTCGCCCCGGGCCGCCCAGAAGCCTGCCGGGATCATCACCACCTCGCTGGGGAAGGGGATGAGCGAGCTTTCGATGGCCATGAACGCGAAGACCAGCAGCGGTCCCCACACCGCCACGTGGGTGGCGGCCCAGCTCAGGTGCGAGGCCAGGGCGTCCAGGGACAGGGCGTCGAGGGGTCCGAGCAGCAGCATGCGGGGGCTCCGAAAGAACCAGATTAGCGTCTCAGGCCGGATCCGCCGGGAAGAGCCGTCGCCGCAGGATGCGCGTGACGGCCATGGCGATCACCGCGCCCAGGCCCGCCATGAAGATGTCCTTCTGGGCGTCGAACACATCGCCCTGGGTGCCCAGGTAGGCATCGCCCAGCTCGGGGCTGGTGAGCAGGGCCGCGGCCATCTCGAACAGCTCGAACACGGCGCTGAAGGCCAGCACCACGTCCAGGGGCAGGTAGTAGTTCCAGAACCCCTTGGTGCGGGCCACCCGCAGGAAGACCTCTCGCACCGGGTAGGCGATGAGCAGCCCGAAGCTGAAGTGCACGAGCCGGTCGAAGGGATTGCGGGCGAAGTGGAAGGTCTCCTTCATCCAGAACCCCAGCGGCACGTTGCTGTAGGTGTAGTGCGCCCCCACCGCGTGCAGGGCGAGAAAGAGCCCGATGAGCAGGTAGCTCAGGTCCGAAAGGGGGAAGCGCCGGTGGGTGAGGGCCAGGGCGGGCAGCGTCACGAAGACCAGCAGGTTCTCCATCAGCCAGTCGTGGGGGTACAGCGGCTTCCAGGCCGCCCACAGCCACACCAGCCCGTAGGCCACGGCCAGGATCTGCAGGAAGCGGTTGCGGACGAAGGGCACGAAGGCCGTATCCCGGGCGGTCGTGAGCATGGAGGCTCCTGGGGAGAAAGAGCCAGCATGCCACAGGCGGAACGGGGTTCAGGCGAGCCCCAGGGCTCGCCGCACCTCCTCCAGGCGCCGCCGACTCACGGCCAGGCGACCCGTGGGCAGCACCAGTTCGTCGTCGGCGCTCAGCTCGCGGATGGCCTCCAGCCGCACCAGCGCGTTGCGGTGCACCCGCAGGAACCCGTGGTTCCGCAGGCGCTCCTCCCAGTGGGCCAGGCTGCCGTCCACGGGCAGGCGGCCCTCCGCGGTCCAGGCCACCGCATCGCCCAGATCCGCCACCAGGGCCTCCACCTCCTCGGGCCGCAGCAGTCGCGTGCCCGTGCGGCGCCGCACAGGGAGCCGCAGCCAGCCCTGCTGCAGAGGGTCATCCTGGGGTCGGATGCGGCCCAGGGCCTGGGCCAGCCCCACGCGGCTGATGGGCTTGAGCAGGTAGTGCACGGCGCCCCCCGCGAAGGCCTCGAGGGCGTGCTGGGGGTAGGCGGTGACGAAGACCAGCGCGGGCCGGGGCTCCGGCAGCAGGTGCATCAGTTCCGTGCCCGTGATGCCCGGCATCTCGATATCGAGGAACACTGCATCGGGACGGTGGGCAGCGATGGCCGCCAGCCCTTCGCGCCCGTTGGCCGCCTGGGCCACCACCTCCGTGCCCGGCAGCTCCTCCAGCAGGTCCACCAGGTGCTGCCGCGCCAGCGGCTCATCCTCCACCACCACGATGCGGATCACGGCGCAGCCTCCCGCGGCGAGTGTCTCACCAGAAACGGCGGGAGCGGTGCCTGGGCCGAGGGAGCACCTTCACCGAACCATCGGCCTGGACCCTGAATTCGAAACCGGACCACGCCTGCCGATCCTCGATGTGCTTTGGAGCGCCCGGCGGAGGCGGCAGGGGGCGGACCTCGCCGCTCCGGGGATCGATCAGGTGCCAGGCCAGCGGCAGGGGAAGCCCGCAGGCGGGG
>MWBB01000196.1 GCA_002068835.1 Acidobacteria bacterium ADurb.Bin340
GGGCTTCCCCTCCGGCAGCTGGGCGACCAGGAGGTGGACGTCGTTTCCATGGTGCGGGGCGTCACGAAGTACGCGGTGACGGTCACGGAGCCGGAGCGCATCCGCTACCACCTGGAACGGGCGCTGCATCTGGCGCTGCAGGGGCGCCCAGGTCCGGTGTGGCTGGATGTGCCAGGGAATGTCCAGGGGGCCCTCGTGGATCCCGGGGCGCTGACCGGCTACGACCCGCAGGAGGATGCGGGGCTGCTCCCCCCGCCGGAGCAGGCGCGGGCCGGAGCGCTGGAGGTCGCCGAGGCCCTTCGGCGCGCCCGGCGTCCCGTGGTGCTCGGCGGCTCCGGGATCTGGACAGCCGGGGTCGAGGGCGCCTTCCGGGAACTGGCAGACCGCCTGGAGCTTCCCTTCGTGACGGCCTTCAACGGCCATGATCTGCTGCCCTCGGAGCATCCGCGTCTGGTCGGGCGGCAGGGCACCATCGGGGACCGGGCCGGGAACTTCGCCGTGCAGAGTTCCGACTTCCTGCTGATCCTGGGCAGCCGCATGAACATCCGCCAGGTGGGCTACAACTGGGAGGCCTTCGCCCCCCAGGCGCGCATCGCCATGGTGGACGTGGACGCGGCCGAACTGCAGAAGCCCACCCTGCGGGTGGCGCTGCCCGTGCATGCGGACCTGGTCGACTTCATGCCCGCCCTGCTGGAGGCGCTGGCGGGCTGGACTCCGGTGGCGGACCATCGCGGCTACCTGGCCTGGTGCCGGGAGCGCCGGGAGGCCTACCCGGTGGTGCTGCCGGAATACCGGCACAAGGCGGAACCCGTGAATCCGTACTGTTTCGTCGAAGCGCTCTTCGATCGGCTGGAGGCGGGCGAGGTCATCGTGTGCGGCGACGGGACGGCCTGCATCGCGCCCTTCCAGGCGGCACGCCTGAAGCCGAGGCAGCGGCTCTTCTCCAACTCGGGCAGCGCCCCCATGGGTTTCGACCTTCCGGGCGCCATCGGGGCGGCGGTGGGGACGGGGGCTCCGCGTGTCATCTGCCTGGCGGGGGACGGCAGCGCCATGATGAACCTGCAGGAGCTGCAGACCATCAGCCACCACCACCTGCCCGTGAAGCTCTTCCTGCTGAACAACGGTGGCTACCACTCCATTCGCCAGACGCAAAACAGCTATTTCCCGGGTCCCCAGGTGGGCACGGGGCCGGCGAGCGGCGTGGGCTTTCCGGACTTCGGACTTCTGGCAAAAGCCCACGGCCTGGCCTACGCCCGCATTGCCACCCACGCAGGGCTGGAAGAGGGCATTGCCGCGTGCCTCGGCACACCCGGGGCCTGCCTCTGTGAGGTGCTGCTGGATCCCGCGCAGCCCTTCGCGCCCCGTGTCGCCTCCCGCCGCCTGGAGGATGGCCGCATGCTGAGTGGAACCCTGGACGACATGGCGCCCTTCCTGCCCTCCGAGGAGGTGCGGAGGAACCGCCTGCTGACGCCTTCCCCCCTCCCATAGGTGACGCGATGGTCATCACGCTCGAACACCCTCAGATCAACCGCGACCCCTTCGAGGACCTCTTCGTCCTGGAGATGGCCAACAACCATTGGGGCAGCGTCAAGCGCGGCCTGGAGATCATCAAGCAGTTCAACCGGGTGGTGCGCTACAACAACGTGCGCGCGGCCATCAAGTTCCAGTTCCGGGACGTGGACACCTTCATCCACAGGGGCTTCCGGGATCGCCAGGACATCCGCTACATCAAGAAGACCATGGATACGCGCCTGTCCCGGGAGGACTACGCCACCCTGGCGAACTACGTGCGCCAGAAGGCCATGATCCCCATGGCCACCGCCTTCGACGAGCGTTCCGTGGACCTCTGCGTGGACCTGGGGATGGACATCGTCAAGCTGGCCAGCTCGGACATCAACGACTGGTTCCTCATCGAGAAGATCGCCCAGACGAAGAAGCCCGTGATCGCCTCCACGGGCGGTTCCTCCCTCAAGGATGCCGATGACCTGGTGGCCTTCTTCGCCAATCGCGACATCCCGCTGGCCATCAACCACTGCGTGTCCCTGTATCCCTCGGAGGACGGGGATCTGGAGATGAACCAGATCGACTTCCTGAAGGCGCGCTACCCCCAGAACACGATCGGCTTCTCCACGCACGAGTATCACGACTGGACCTCCTCCATGCTCATCGCCTATGCCAAGGGGGCGCGCACCTTCGAGCGCCACGTGGACATCGACGCGGACGGCATTCCCGTGAGCTCCTACTGCTCGCTGCCCCAGCAGGTGGACGTTTGGTTCAAGGCCTTCAAGAAGGCCAAGGAGATGTGCGGGAACCCCGGCACCCAGAAGCGGATCCCCCCCAAGCGGGAGGTGGAATACCTGGACGCCCTGGTGCGGGGCCTCTACCTGAGGCGGGATCTGCCCGCAGGGCACGTGCTGAAGGCGGAGGACCTCTACCTGGCCATTCCCCTCCAGAAAGGGCAGCTCTCCTGCCGGGAGTGGTACGTCGACCTGCAGCTGGGAAAGCCCCTGGCGGCGGATGCCCCGCTCACGCTGGGCGACCTCGCGGATCCCTACTCGCATGCGCCGGAGCTGCAGGACATGATCCGCAAGCGCGGGCTCTGAGGGCTGCATGAGGGCACTCGTCCTGGGGGCCACGGGATTCATCGGTTCCCACGTGGTTCGCGCGCTGCTGGACCGCGGCCACGCGGTCACGGCGCTCGTGCGCGCCGGCTCTCCGGGGATGTGGCGCCTTGCGCCCCTTCGGGATGCCATCCAGGTCCTCCCTTTCCCGGGGCCTGAGACGGGCAGCCTTCCCAAGGCGGACCTCTGCTTCAACCTCGCCTCCCATGGCGTGGATGGCCGGAGTTCGGACCTGGAGCCCCTGGGGGAGGGGAATCTCGGGATCGCCCTGCGGCTGATGGAAGACTGCGTTAGATGCGGCGTCCGGCGCTTCATCCATGCGGGCAGCGGTTTCGAATACGGGAACACGGGATTGCCCCTGGACGAGGGTGCCCCCCTGCGTCCCGCCTCGCCCTACGGGATGGCGAAGGCGGCGGCCACCGAAGGGGTGCTGCGCCAGGCCGAGCGTCTCGGCCTGGATGCCATCGTGCTGCGTCCCTTCAGCGCCTTCGGACCGATGGAGGGCTTCCACCGCTTCGTCCCCCAGTTGATGCGCTCCCTTCTGGAGGGGGAAACCCTGGCCCTGACGCCAGGGGAGCAGGTGCGGGACTACCTGTTCGTGGAGGATCTCGCCCGGGCTTTCGTGTGTGCGTCCGAAGCCCCGAGCGGGGGGCGGCGCGTGTTCAACGTCTGCGGCTCGCAGCGGATGAGTCTGCGTTCCTTCGTGGAGCTGCTTTGCGCCGCAGTCCATGGGCGCATGGAGCTGTTCCGCTTCGGCGAACTCCCCTACCGGTCCACCGAGATGATGTTCTACGTGGGCGACGACCGTCGTTTCCGGGAACGCTTCGGGTGGGCGCCGGAGCTGTCCGTCGAGGAGGGGCTACGGCGCACCCACGTCTGGTACGCTCGGTACCGCGCCTCCATCCCCTTTGCGCAGGAACTCCGATGACGACGCCCCTCGTGAGCGTGTGCATTCCGAACTACAACTACGCGCGCTACGTCGATGCGTGCCTCGGCTCGGTCCTGGCCCAGAGCTATCCGGAGCTGGAGATTGTCTTCGTGGACAACGCCTCCACGGATGCATCGGTCGAAAGGGCCAAGGCTCACGGGGAACGCGTCCAGGTGCACGTCAACCCATGCAATCTCGGGATGGTTCGGAACTTCAACCGCGCCTTCGAGCTCTCGCGGGGGGAGTATCTGGTCTTCCTCTCCACGGATGATGCCCTGATGCCGGACTTCGCGGCGCGCTGCGTCGGGGTGCTGGAGGCCCACCGGAGTGCGGGCCTGGTGGTCTGCGAACGGGAGGAGATCGATGCGGAGGGGCGTACGCTGGACTGCCCCCCCTTCTTCTACGACCAGAGCTGCCTCGTGCCGTCCGAGAGCCAGCTCCCGGTGCTGATGATGACGGGCATGGGGGTGCCCTGCCAGGTGATGTTCCGCCGAAGCGTGTTCGCGGCTTCCGGGGGCTTCTCGGAGCGCTTCTCCCACGCCTTCGACTGGCACAGCAACTTCCGCTGCGTGCTGCATGCGGATCTCGTCTACCTGCGGGAACGCCTCGCGAAGTACCGTGTCTTCCCGGGTAACTCCACGGCCGCCATGACCCGCAACCTGGGCATGTCCATGGAGCACTATCTCCTCCTCCTCGAGCTCCGGGACCTGGCGGTGGCCCAC
>MWBB01000197.1 GCA_002068835.1 Acidobacteria bacterium ADurb.Bin340
CTGCCCAACCCGACACGGTTGGAGGATGAGGAATTCACGGGCCCTCCGGCGGAGGGTCAGCCCGAGCAGCCCTGGCGACCGAGGGGCCCGCGAAACCGCATGGGAAGGGGCCACGGGCCCCGCTGACAGGACCGAGGGGAGGCTGCCCGGTCGCGCTCCATCACGGGATCAGCCCCAGCCCAACTCCTCCAGCCGCGCCTCATCCAGGCCGAAGTGGTGAGCCACCTCGTGGAGGACTGTGACCACGATCTCCCGGCGCAGTTCCTCGGGATCGGAGAAATCCTCCTCCAGGGGCACGCGGTAGAGCACGATGCGGTCCGGCAGGCCCTGATGGTCGTGGCCCCGCTCCGTCAGAGGCGTGCCCAGGTACACCCCATAGAGGTCCTCGTCCTCGGGCACGCCCATCTCATCCAGCAGGTCGTCCGGGGCCCAGTCCTCCACCTGGATTTCGACGTTCTCCAGGTAGGGCCGGAAGGCCTCCGGAATCCTCGCCAGGGCTTCGCGCACCTGGCGGTGGAAGGCATCCTCCCGGGTCATTCCGGTCCGATGCAGGTGCCCGCGGGCAGCGTGGTGCCCTTGGGGATGACCACGATGCCGTCCTGAACCACGAAGTGACCAGCGTCCAGCTCGGTGCCCCTCGGGAAGGGGCGGATCTGGACCCCGCGCCCCAGGCGCACGTTCTTGTCCAGGATCGCCCCTTCGATGTGGCAATCCGGGCCGATACCCATCGGAACCTCCGCCCGGACCTTCTCGTAGACATCCGCCCCCATCACGATGCTGTCCACGATGCGGGCGCCTTCCCCGATCTGGCTGCGCAGGCCGATGATGGCGTTCCGGATCTCGGCGCGGCACGCCACGCAGCCTTCGGTGAAGAGCACGTCCGTCAGATGGCTCTCGGTGACGATGGAGCCCGGCAGGAAACGGGAGTGGGTGTAGATGGGCGCCCGAGTGTCGTAGAAGTTGAAGGGCGCGTTCGGCTTCGTGAGCTGCAGGTTGGTGTCGTAGAAGGAGCGGATGGTGCCGATGTCCTCCCAGTAGCCCTCGAAGTCGTAGCCGTAGACCGGACGGCCCGCGAGGGCCCCGGGGATCACATCGGTGCCGAAGTCGTCCTGATCTGGATGGGCCGTGAGCAGATCGAGCAGCACCTCGGTCCGGAACACATAGATCCCCATGGAGCCCAGGAAGGGCCGCTCGGGGTCATCCCTGGAAACCATCCGGTCCTGGGCCGCGGGATCCTTGGGCTTTTCCACGAAGTCCACGATGCGGCCCTCGCCATTGCGCTTGAGCAGCCCGAAGCGCGAGGCCTCGCTCCGGAGCACCGGCTGCACGGCCACGGTGATATCGGCGCCCTTGGCCTGATGAAAGGCAATCATGGCGGCGTAATCCATGCGGTAGAGGTGGTCGCCCGCCAGGATCAGCACGTGCTCGGCCCCCGCGGCGCGGATCTCCGTGAGCTGCTTGCGCACGGCATCGGCGGTGCCCTGGTACCACGCGGCGCTCTCCATCGTCTGCTCCGCCGCCAGGATCTGCACCCAGCCGGTGTGGAAGGCGTCGAATTTGTAGGTCTCGGCGATGTGGCGGTGCAGGCTCACGGAGTTGAACTGGGTGAGCACATGGACCCGCAGGATTCCCGAGTTGATGCAATTGCTGATGGGGATATCGATGAGGCGGTAATTCCCCGCGATGGGCACCGCCGGTTTGGAGCGCATCTTGGTGAGCGGATAGAGCCGCGTGCCGCGACCTCCTCCGAGGATGACCGCCAGGACGTCGTTGAGCGGGCGCATGGATTCTCCCGTGAAGGCGTGGGACTGGATGGCTCCCACGCTAGCACGGGGCTATGAAGAGGATGTGACGCCCGGATCCCGCCGGGGCCGGGCCAGAGACGCCCAGGCGCCGAGCAGCGCGAGGAGAGCGCCTGCGGTCATCGCCGCGCGATAGCCGTTGGCAAAGACCAGCGCCAGGCTCGGATCGCCGCCCCGGACCAGGGCCTTCCAGCCTCCCGAACCCAGGCCTTGGGCCGCGAGCCCCCCCAGCAGGGCCACGCTGAAGGCCATGCCCGTGACCCGCATGGTGGCCAGCACGGCCGCTGCCACGCCCAGGCGCTCCCTGGCCACACTGCCCATCACGGCGCTGGTATTGGGCGCGCTGAAGGCCGCCATGCCCACCCCCACCACGGCCAGGGACGCGATGAGCAGCGGGAGGTTCGGGTGGGCCGGAAGCAGGGCCAGACAACCCATCCCAAGGGCCGTGAAACCCATGCCCAGGGAGCTGAGCAGGCGCGCCCCCAAACGATCGCCCAGATGGCCCGCCAGGGGGCTCAGGGCCGCCTGCACCACCGGCTGCCCCAGCAGGATCCACCCTGCGACCCGGGCGGATCGGCCCTGCACCAGCTGCAGGTGCGCCGCCGTGAGCAGGCCCACGGCATAGAGGGCCCCGTAGTTGAGGAAGGCCGCCAGGTTTCCGGCGGTAAAGACCCGGTTCCGCAGCAGGTCCAGGTCCAGCAGCGGCGACACAGCCCGGCGCTCCCAGAACAGGAAGCCCGCCAGGGCGAGGCTTCCCAGCACCAGCAGCCCCACCAGGCGCGGATCGCCCCAGCCCCACTCCGCCGCGAACGTGGGCGGGATCAGAAGCCCCAGGAGTCCCACTCCGAGCAGCAGGGAGCCGGGCAGGTCACCGCCCCGGACCGGGGCTTCCGCATCCTTCACGGACCGCGCCAGGTGCAAGCCCCAACCCAGCACCCCCGCGCCGATGGGCAGATTGACGAGGAAGAGACTGGGCCACCCGAAGCGGTCCACCAGGAAACCACCCAGGGGTGGGCCCACGCTGAGTCCCGCGTACACCGCCATCACGTTGATGCCGAGAGCGCGGCCCCGCTCGCTGGGCGGGAAGACCGCCGTCACCAGGGCCGCGGAGGTGGCGCTCAGGAGCGCCGCGCCCACGGCCTGCACCACCCGGCCGCCGATGAGCATCCCGCCGCTGCGAGCCAGCGCTGCCAGCAGGCTCCCCGCCGTGAAGAGCGCGATCCCCAGCAGGTAGCTCCGCAGGCGGCCCCGGCGGTCCGCCCAGCGCCCCAGGGGAATGAGCAGCACGGCCATGGTGAGGAGGTAGGCGGCCTGGACCCACAGGGAAGGCCCGTAGCCCAGCCCCAGGGCCGTGGCGATGCGCGGCAGGGCCACGGCCACGATGGAGCCATCCAGGGGCGCCATGAAGGCCCCGATGCTGGTAAGGGCCAGCAGGCGCCAGCGGGCGTCCATGCCGCTCACGAGCCCGATTCCCAAGCCGCCGCGAGCACCTCCGGCAGCCGCGCGGGCCGCCCCGCAGCATCCAGGCAGCCATGCAGGGTTTCCCCCTCCAGCACCAGACGTTCACCGTGGAGGATGCGGTACCCGAAGGTGAGTTTCACCCGCTCCGCCCGGGCGATCCAGACCTCGATGGCCAGTTCCTCGTCGTAGCGAGCTTCGGAACGGTACTCCAGCAGGCAGCGGCGCACGGGGAAGTGGAAGCCCTCCGCCTCCAGGGCCGCGAAGGAGGTGCCCAGATGCTGGAAGAAGGCCCCCCGGGCCGCTTCCAGCCATTCCAGGTAGCGAGCGTAGTACACGTGGTTGCCCACAGTGCAGTCGGCGTAGGTGACCCGGTGGTGGTGGCGGAAGCGGGCGTTCATGCCTCCAGGGTAGTCACGGGTTCTGCGCCAGGAAGGTTTCGATCTCGGCGACCTCGTCCGGATCCAGCCGGAAGTCCAGGGCGGCGATCCAGCCCTCCACCTGGGCGGCGCTGCGGGCCCCCACGATGGCGCCCGTCACCTCCGGACGGCGCAGCACGTAGGCCAGCGCCACCACCGCCGCCGCATGGCCGTGGCGGGCGCCGATGCGGCCCATCAGGTCCTGCAGGGCCAGGTTGCGGGTGAGCTTCGGCTCCTGGAACTCCGGGGTCCGCCGCCGCCAATCGTCCAGAGGCAGCGCCGCGATGCGCGCCCGGGTCATGCTCCCGGTCAGCAGGCCCACCTGCATGGGGGAATAGGCCAGGATGCCGATGCCGTGGGCCGCGCAGTGGGGCATCACCTCCGCCTCGATGCCCCGACGCAGGGCCGAATAGGGCGGCTGGAGGGAGGCGACGGGCGCGATGGCCTGGGCCCGCGCCAGCTGGGTCCGGTTGAAGTTGGATACGCCGATCCACCGCAGCTTGCCCGCCGCCCTCAGCCGCGCCAGCTCCGCCCAGCCCTCCTCGATCTCCCCATCGGGATCGGGCCAGTGGATCTGCATCAGGTCGA
>MWBB01000198.1 GCA_002068835.1 Acidobacteria bacterium ADurb.Bin340
CCCCGTGCAGCGGATCGTTCTGGAGAGCCGCAGCCTGGCGGGCCTGACCCGCACGGCCTGGGGCGCCTCCGCCGCCGGAGCCGAGGTCTGGGGCTCCCCGGAGGAAGGCTTCTTCCTGGCCCCGGCGCAAACGGTGCAGGTCACGGTGGAGGCCTGGCCGCGGTTCCGCCGGACGCTCACCGTGCAGCCGGGCGAAGGGGCCGCAGCCGCGCCCCTGCCTGCCTGGGACGCTGCGGACCGCGAAGCCTTCCGGGCCTGGTTCGTGGCCCTGGTGGAGGATCAGCTGGAGCGCCTCAGCCCCGCCTGGGAGCCCGCCCAGCGGGACTGCGCGGGGCTGCTGCGCTTCGCCTTCCGGGAGGCCCTGGCGCCCAAATCGCCGGAATGGGCCGAGCGCGTGGCCTACGGCGGTGCCTTCGTTGCCCGAACCCCCGGCCTGAACGGCCTGGGGCCCTGGCGGCAGGGCTTCCCTACGCCCGAGGGCTGGCAGCCCTTCGCCCGGGGCGCCTTCCTGCGGGACCACGCCTGCATCGCCCTGGGCCCCGAGCCCACCCTGGGCCGGCCCGGCGACCTGTTGTTCTTCTGCCGCTCTGGCGTCCAGGCCACGCCGGACCACGCCATGGCCTTCGCCCGCCCCGATCCCGACGGCATGCCCGTGCTCGTCTACCACACCGGCGAAGAAGGCAGCGCCCGGGGCGGGCGCGATGCCGGCGCTCTGCGCCGGGTGCGCCTCGCCGACCTGCTTCACCACCCCGATCCTGCCTTCCGCCCCCAGCCCGAGAACCCCGCCTTCCTCGGCGTCTACCGATGGAAGCTCCTCGCGGATATGCCATGAAGCCCACCCTGCGCTCCCGTTCCACCCGCCTGTTCCTGGGCGCCCTCCTGGCCCTGGGCGTTCTGGCGCCCCAGCTGGCCTCCCGCCGCGCGGCTCCCGAGGCGCCTTGGCTGGAAGAGGGCTTTCCCAGGGCCTTCGCCACGCCTCGGCCCAGCCTGCCCGGCGAATCCTCCAGCCTGGAATGCACGGGGCTCGTGCCCGCGGGCCTGCGTCTGCGCCTGCACCGCGTGAAGGAGCCCGGGGCCTTCCTGGACCGCCTCCTCACCCAGGCCGAGGGGCAGGTGGACTGGCAGGGGACCCGGGGCTCCCGGGATCCCCTGGACGTGCTGCGGGAAGCCTTCCTGTGGGGCGGGCGGCGGGCCTTCAGCACCGCCCACCGCACCGCCACCCGGGGCCTGCGGGATGTGGCCCGGGAGAGCGAGGCCCTGCGCCCGCCCCTCACCACCGCCCGGGATCCCCGGCCCGGAACCGCCCTGGCCCTGGAAGGCCGCAGCGATCTGAGCCTGGTGCAGGAGCTCATCCCGGAAAGCCCCGAAGGCCAGCCTACCGCCATCCTGCTGCCGGCGCAGCCAGCCGGGCTCTACGTGCTGGAGGTGCTCCTGAAGGATGAAGTGGCCTACGTGCCTTGGCTGGTCACGGACTTGGCCCTGCTGGCGGAACAGGACAGCCGCGACCTGCGCGTTTCCGTGCTCAGCGCCCGGGACGGCGCGCCCGTGGCGGGGGCGGAAGGCCGCCTCGTGGGCCCCGGGCAGCGCCAGACCCTCGCCTTCGACGGCCAGGGCCAGGCCACCGTGGCCGCGGGCCCCGGCCAGAAGCGCTTCGTCTGGGCCCGCAAGGGGGACGCCCTGGCGGTGCTGGCCTCTGAAGGCCTGGGGGCCGCCTCGCCACGGCAGCGGGTCTTCGCCTTCACCGAGCGGCCCCTCTACCGGCCCGGCCAGGAGGTCTTCGTCAAGGCCATCGTGCGCACCGTGACCGAAGGCGAGAACACCGTACCTTCCAGCCTGAAGGCCATGCCCTTCCGGGTGCTGGATCCCGAGGACACCGAGGTGGCCAAGGGCGAGGCCGCGCTCCTGAGCGCCGAGACCGCCTCCTTCGGCGCCCGCATCCAGCTGCCCAACGCCGGGCGCCTGGGCCTCTACCGCGTGGTGTTCCAGGGCCCCGAAGGCCCGGCCCAGGCGGAGTTCAAGGTGGAGCAGTTCGTGAAGCCCAGCTTCCAGGTCACCGTGGATTCGGAGATGAAGAAGGTGGGCGTGGGCGATGCCCTCAGCTTCGAGGTGAAGGCCCGCTACTTCTACGGTGCCGCCGTGGTGGGCGCCCAGGCGGAATGGCTGCTCTACCAGGTGCGGCCCAGCCTTTCCTGGTGGGATGCGGATGCGGGTCCCGCGCCCGTGCTCAAGGAGAGCGGCACCCTGGAGCTGGATGAGCAGGGCCAGGCCACGGTCACGGGCCTGAAGGCCACGGAGGAGGGCCTGTGGCGCCTGGTGGTGCGGGTCACCGACGCCAGCGGCCAGCGCAACGGCGGCCAGGCCCAGGTGCGCTGCGCCAAGGGCGATCTGGTGGTCTTCCTGAGCCCGGACCGGGAGCTGGTGGCCCCGGGCGAGCCCTTCAAGGCCTCCGTGCGGGTGCTGGATCTCGAAGGCAACGAGGTGAGCGGCGTGCCCGTCACCATCAAGGCCTGCGCCATCCGCTTCACCCAGCGGGGCAAGGAGCAGGCCGCCGATCCCGGCTGGGGCTGGTCCTACCAGCACCGGCCCGGCGAGGTGTACAGCCAGGGCCAGGGCCCCACGGCCACCCTCACGCTGCCCAAGGCGGGGCTCTTCCTGCTGCATGCCGAAGCCAAGGACCGTTCGGGCCGCACCATCGAAGCCCTGCGGCCCATCAACGTGGCCGCGGACCACACGCCCCTGCCGCCCGTGGCCGACCTGAAGGCCCTGGCGGACCGCAAGGAGTACCGCGTGGGCGATACGGCCAAGGTGCTGGTGCGCCTGCCGAAGCCCAACCTCACCCTGCGCTGGTCCCTGGAGGGCGAGCGCCTGGGCGAGCGGCACCTGCGCAAGGTGCCGGGCACCTCCGCCGTGGTGGAGATCCCCCTGCGGGAGGCCCACCAGCCCAACGCCTGGGCCGTGTTCGAGATCTTCCACGACGGCCGCCGCCAGATGGTGGAGGTGCCCCTGCGGGTGCCCAAGGTGGACAAGCGCCTCCAGGTGGAGGTGCGCCCCGACCGTGACCGCTACGAACCCGGCGGGCCCATGCGGGTGGCCGTTTCCGTGAAGGACCACCAGGGCCGTCCCACCCGGGCGGACCTGAGCGTGGGGGTGGTGGATGAAGCCATCTACGCCCTCTCCGCGGAGCTGCACCCGGATCCCTTCCGCTTCTTCCACCCTGTGCGCCGCCACCTGGTGATGCGCAGCGGCTCCACCGACTGGAGCTTCTTCGACCTCCTGCGCCGCACCCGGGATGTGAGCACCCTCAAGAAGACCGCCAAGGGCGAGTTCAAGGCCGACGACGAGAAGATCCGCAAGAACTTCAAGGACACGGCCCACTGGGCGCCCTTCGTGGCGGTGGGGGCCGATGGCCAGGCCACCGTGGATCTGACCCTGCCGGACAACCTCACGGCCTGGCGCACCACGGCCCTGGCCGTGACCCCGGCCACCCAGGTGGGCGTGGGCCGGGCCTCCCGCCCCGCTTCCAAGCCCCTGCAGGTGAGCCTCACGGTGCCCCGCACCCTCACCAAGGGCGACACCTCCCGGGCCATCGCCCTGGTGCGCAACCTCAGCGGGCGCACCCTCGAAGGCCGCGTGCGGCTCGAGGTGCAGAACGGCCGCCTGGAGGGCCCCGCCGAAGGCGCCTTCCGGCTGGAGGACCAGGGCCAGCACCGCTTCGCCGTGAGCCTCGCCACGGACCAGCCGGGCGCCCTCGTGGTGACGGCCCGGGTGGAAGGCGGCGGCCTGAAGGATGGCGAACAGCAGCGGGTGCCGGTCTTCGAGCCCCTGGTGGCCGCCTCCGTTTCCGGCGCCCTGGTGATGGACGGCGCGCCCCGGGCGCTGGACATCCCCGCGCCGCCCCGGGCCCAGGGCGCGGCCTCCGTCGTGTTCACGCCCGTGGGCCAGCTGGAGCAGCTGCTGCTGCCGTCGCTGCCCTACCTGATCCAGTACCCCTACGGCTGCGTGGAGCAGACCCTCAGCTCCTTCATGCCCAACGTGTTGGTGGCGGACCTGGTGAAACGGCGCCTGGCCCCGGAGATCGAGTGGAAGCGCCTCACGGACCTGGACCGCAACATCAAGGACGGCGTGTTCCGGGTCTACGGCTACCAGCTGCCCAACGGCGGCTGGGGCTGGTGGAGCCCCAAGGACTTCGGTCCCGAATCCAACCCCCACACCACGGGCTACGCCCTCCAGAGCTTCGCCACCATGAAGCGCCTGG
>MWBB01000199.1 GCA_002068835.1 Acidobacteria bacterium ADurb.Bin340
CCCGGGCTGCGGCGGGGATGCGGGCCAGGTTGGCGGTCAGGCTGCGATGAGAGGCCATCGTCTGATCGAAGACCTGCCCGAGGTCCATGGAACCCCCCGGGGCCGGAGCCACCCTGAGGGCATTCATGGATCGGCGGTCCACCACCCGGATCGGCGCAGCTTTCCGGCTGGCCTGCATCATCCGGGAACCGGCGTCGATGCGTTTGAGGACCGGCGCCAGCAGGGTCGACTGCTTGAGCACCGGGCTCCCGTCGGGGGGCTGGGCCATCGCGGGGACAGCCGTGACCCAAGCGATCAGAGTGAGCATGGCGGGCCTGATTCCTGGATGCATGGCATCTCCTGAAGAAGAAAACGGGTTGTGGGATGGAATGAGAACCATTTTCCACCCCCCTGCAAGCCCTCAGGAAGAAGGGGCCTCCAGCGCCGCCAGACAAGGCGCGTTGAGCCCTCGGTCCCCCTGTGCGAGGCTCAGACACTGGAACCCGTGCCCGTGAGCCCCTCACCCCGCCAACCCGCATCTCGCCCTCCCCACGGAGGCGCGCGATGATCCTCCTCCTGCTTGTTTCCCTCATCTGGGCCGCCTCCTTCAGCCTCATCAAGACCCACCTGGTCGCCGTGGATCCCGATGTGGTGAACGGGCTGCGGCTGTGGCTCACCCTGGCGGTGTTCCTGCCGTTCCTGCGCGGGAAGGATCTCGGGGGAAAGCGCATCGCCGGGCTGATGGCCCTGGGTGCGCTGCAATTCGGGCTGATGTACGCCCTCTACACCCGCTCCTACGGGGCCCTGAAGGCCTACGAGGTGGCCCTGGCCACGGTGATGACGCCCCTCTACGTGACCCTGCTGGATGACCTGCTGGAACGGCGGTTGCGCCTTCGCTTCCTGGCCAGCGCCCTGCTGGCGGCGCTCGGCACCGCCGTGAGCCTGGGGGTGCTCTCCACCGGCTTCGGCAGCGTGTCGACCCGGGGACTCCTGCTGGTCCAGGGGGCCAACCTCTGCTTCGCCGTGGGCCAGATCGCCTACCGGCGCCTGCTGGACCGCAGCCCGGGGCTCTCCAACCTCCAGGCCTTTCCCTGGTGCGCCCTCGGCGCGGCGCTGGTCGCCACCCTCTTCGCCCTGCCCGCGCTGTTTCGCGGGGGTTTCCCGAGCCTCAGCCCCACGCAATGGGGGGTGCTGGCCTACCTGGGCGTGGTGGCCTCAGGCCTGTGCTTCTTCCTCTGGAACGCCGGGGCCCGCCAGGTGAACACGGGCACCCTGGCGGTGATGAACGACCTGAAGATCCCCCTGGGCATGCTGGTGGCGTTCCTGTTCTTCGGGGAACAGGCCCCCTGGCCGCGCCTCTCCGCGGGCCTGGCCCTCATCGGACTGGCCCTGGCACTGGCCGCCATACGCGAAAAAGCCCGCCCGAAAGGCGGGCTTCCGGGAAGCGCTTCGACTACTTGAGGGCCGCCAGGGCGCCGCTGTAGTCGGGCTCGTCGGCGATCTCGGGCACCAGCTGGGTGTAGCGCACCACACCCTGCTCGTCGATCACCACCACGGCGCGGGCCAGCAGGCCCTTCAGGGGGCCTTCCGCCAGGGTGAGGCCGTAGGCCTGGCCGAACTCGGGGCTGCGGAACACGGAAGCGGGATGGACCTGCTGGAGCCCTTCCGCAGCGCAGAAGCGGTGGGTGGCGAAGGGCAGGTCCGCCGACACGCAGAGCACCACGGTGTTGGGCGCCTCGCTGGCACGGGCGTTGAAGGTGCGCACGCTGGCAGCGCAGGTGGGTGTGTCCACGCTGGGGAACACGTTGAGAACCACCCGCTGGCCCTTCAGGTCGGCGAGGCCCACCTCGGAGAGATCGTTCTTCACGAGGCGGAAATCCGGCGCGGCGCTGCCGGCGGCGGGGAGGTTGCCGACAGTCTGGAAGGGGTTGCCCTTGAGGGTGACCTGGGCCATGTGGGCTCCTTTCGAAAAATGAACACGTGGGTGGGATGGCCCCGGAAGGGCCGTTGTGACAACGCTTCAGCAGGAGGAGAGGGGTTCGAGGCGCCCCTCCCGCCACACCCAGAAAGCGCCTTCGTGGGCCCAGGGCAGGGCCACGGCGCGCCCCTGGACGTGATGGGTGTGGAAATGCCCCGTGACGAAGGTCCAGCGTCCGCCCCAGTCCGCCGCAGCCTCCCGGAAGGCCGCCTCCGGGAAGGCCACCTTGTAGGCACGGTTGGTGGTGCGCAGGACACGCTCCAGGCGGTTCGCCAGGGCCTGGGCCGTCCCCTTGGGCAGCAGGCGGCCCACCAGCCACAGGAAGCCGCTGCGGGAGACGAGGTTCCAGAGGCGGTAGCGGCGGTCCGCGGCATTCACCAGGTCGCCGTGCTCCCAGGCCAGCAGTTCCGAAGGCAGGCAGCCCCCCACGCCTTCGCCCATCAGCGAGAAGCGCGCCGCATGGCCATCCAGGAAGTATTCACGGTTGCCCAGCCACAGGCCCACCCAGCGCCCTGCCTGGCGCCGCTCGTCCACCCACCAGAGGAAGGCCCGCTGGGCCTCCCGCTCCATGCCCGGGAGCCCCACCCACACATCGAAGAGATCACCCAGGAACAGCCAGTCCGCCTCCGGATGCTGCCGGGTGGCCTCCCGCAATCCCGTGAGGTCCTCCTGCCAGTGGGCATCCGCCACCAGGATGAGGGGCCGCTTCGCATCGGGCCGTTCCCGATCACCGCGCCACCAGGAGGCGTCCGCAAGGCCCCGGCGCCCCACCAGCGCCCCCCGGCTGCCCACCGCCAGCCCCAGGACGGCCCCGCAGGCATCGGCCACCAGATCCCAGCCGCTGGGCTCGCGGCCCGGGATGAAGGCCTGGTGAAGCTCATCGGTAAGGCCGAAGAGAGCCACCGCCAGGAAGACCGCAAGGTGGCGGCGGTAGATGGGCAGGTCGTGGCGGGTGCGCCGCAAGGCCAAATCCAGGCTCCAGGCCAGCACCGCGTAGGCCGTGAGGTGGGCCACCTTGTCCCAGGGCGCGGGCAGGCTGGCGCCGAAAGGCAGCCGGGGCTGGTGGCTGAGGAAGGCGATGACGAGCGCGAACCCGCAGGGCAGAATCCAGATCAAGCGATGCATGCCTTCATCGAAGCACGTCAGGCGCTCGGAAAGGCTAGGATCTTTCACATGCGCGAGCAGACCCCCGCCCCCCGGATGTCGCTGGACCAGGCCATCCTCCGCCTCATCGCTCAGCACAGCGTGCCGGACCAGGCCACCCTGCTGCGCCTGCTGGACCAGGAGGGCTTCCAGCTCACCCAAGGCACCCTGTCCCGGCGCCTCGCCAAGCTCTCGGTGCAGAAGCGCGACGGCCACTACATGCGGGTGATCCCCCGCGACCATCCCCTGCCGCCCTACACCCTCACGGAAGCCCCACCCAACCTCATCGTGCTCCAGACGGGCCCCGGCTTCGGCATGGCCCTGGCCGTGCGGGTGGACCGCAGCCAGGTGCCCGGCGTGGCGGGCACCTTGGCCGGCGAGGACACCCTCTTCGTGGCCATCGCCGCGGACAGCACCCTGGCCCAGGTGCGGGCGGCCCTCGAGGCGATCCTGGGGCCGCCCCAGAAGGCTTGAAAAAGGAAGGTTCACCACGGAGACACGGAGAGCACGGAGATAAGGTCAAGAGGCTCCGTGGACACCGGCATCGCACCCCGAAAACCGGCCCCAAAGCCGACCAGATCAATCGATTTTGCGGTGTTGGTCACAACCCTCGGAGTCCTCCGCAAAAGGCCTTGGGGGGCATCGCATATTTGCATAAACTTCCGCATAACCTCCCGCCTGAGCGGGGGGAACCCGTGGAGGATCCATGCCCACCCTCGCCGTCGAAGGCCGCAGCCTCGAACTCAACGAAGAAGGTTTCCTGGTGGTGCCGGAAACCTGGGATGACGCCGTGGCCGTGGCCCTGGCGAAGCAGGAGGAGCAGCTGGAAGCCCTCACGGAAGAGCACTGGACGGTGATCCGCTTCATCCGCCAGCACTTCCTGGACAACCAGGCGGCGCCCATGGTGCGGGCCGTCTGCAAGGGCACGGGCGTGCCCCTCAAGCGCATCTACGAACTGTTCCCCAGCGGCCCCGCCAAGGGCGCGTGCAAGCTGGCGGGACTGCCCAAGCCCGACGGCTGCGTGTAGGCCCATGCCCCTCCTCAAACTCGCTGTCCTGCTCGCCGCTGTGGCCAGCGCCGCCGCGCTGGTGGCCCAGGCCCTGCGGGCCCAGGGCTACGGCCC
>MWBB01000200.1 GCA_002068835.1 Acidobacteria bacterium ADurb.Bin340
GGCGATGCGGGCGCGCACCGCGTCGAGGCGTGCAGCGATCGTCGTCATGGTCCGTGGCCTATTTCCTGGGATTTCAGGGCGCCGAGAGTATAGCATCGCTCCATTGCCCACCCTGAGGCCCGGCCTGGGCCCCGCCCCCTCCGGCGGGCCCCGTGGACCTCCAGCCCCTGCGCCGGGAACTGCTGGAGATCAAGGGCGCCGTGGAGGCCCTGAAGGAGCAGGAGGCCCGGAACGGTTTCATCCTCAAGGAACTGGACCACCTCAAGAACCTGCTCTCCCGCATCCAGCGCCAGGGCATGCCTGCCGCCCAGATCCAGCTCCCCCCCACCCTCATCGAACTCTACGGCGATCTGGTGGCCAACGATGTGGATCCCCTGATCGCCCTCCGCCTCTGCGAATACACCCAGCGGGCCCTCACGGAGGAAGCGGGCCCCGACACCCTGGATCCCGAACGGGCCCGGCTCTTCATGCGGCGGGTCATCGCCAACTTCATCCCCGTGGCCTCGCCCATCCAGCTGGAGCCGGGCCGGATGCGGGTGGCGGCCCTGGTGGGTCCCACCGGCGTAGGCAAGACCACCACCATCGCCAAGCTGGCGGCCTACGCCAAGATCGAACTGAAGCAGAAGGTGGCCCTGCTCACCCTGGACACCTTCCGGCTGGCGGCCGTGGACCAGCTCCAGCAGTACGCCCAGATCCTCCAGGTGCCCATCCATGTGGCCCTCACGGTGGAGGACCTGCGCTCGGCCCTGCGCTTCTACCAGGACCGAGCCCTGGTACTCATCGATACGCCGGGCCACAACCCCAAGGACACCGAGGTGCTGGACCAGCTGCGCCACCTGCTGGCGGAACTGCCGGATGTGGAAACCCACCTGGTGCTCTCGGCCACCACCAAGCCCAAGGACCTGGCGGACCTCGTCCACCGTTTCGAGCCCCTGAACCCCACCCGACTGATCTTCACCAAGCTGGATGAGACCTCCACCTACGGCCCCATCCTCAGCACCCTGGCCCGGGTCCGGCGCCCCCTGTCCTATCTGGGAACCGGGCAGGAAGTGCCCCAGGACCTGGAGCTGGCCACCAGCCGACGGGTGTCGGATCTGATCCTTCCCGTTCCCGCGGAGGTCGCATGAGCGATCAGGCCGCCCGCCTCAGGGCTCTCGCCCGACAGCTTCCCCCGGAAGCCAACCTCTTCCCGTCCCGGGTCCTGGCCATCACCTCCGGCAAGGGCGGCGTGGGCAAGACCAACGTCGTCGCGGGCCTCGCCATGTCCCTGGCCCAGACGGGCCAGCGGGTCACGGTCCTCGATGCCGACTTCGGCCTGGCCAACCTGGACATCCTGCTGGGACTCACGCCCACCCACACCCTCGAGCATGTCCTCCGGGGCGAGAAGCTGCTGGAGGAGATCGTGCTGGAAGGGCCCCTGGGCATCCGGGTCATCCCCGCCTCCAGCGGCATCCAGGAACTGACCCGGCTCGACACGGCCGCAGAGCTGCGACTGGTGCAGGGCCTGCAACGGGTGGCCGAAGGCCAGGACTGGCTGCTCATCGATACGGCCGCCGGCATCCACGATTCCGTGATCAAGCTGCTGCTGGCGGCCCAGGAGGTCATCCTCGTCACCACGCCGGAGCCCACTTCCCTGGTGGATGCCTACGCCATGGTGAAGGTCGTGCATCTGCGGGATCCCCAGAAGCCTCTGTGGGTGATGGTGAACAACGCACAGACCCAGGCGGAGGCCGAGGAAACCCTGGAGCAGCTCCAGGCGGCCGTCCAGCGCTTCCTGGGCCGGGAGCTCCAGGTGCTGGGCATGGTCCCGGCAGACCCGTCCCTGCTCCAATCCGTTCGGGAACAGCGTGGGGTCGTGGAACGCTTCCCCCGCAGCCCGTCGGCCCTCGCGTTCCGGGCCCTGGCGGACCAACTGAAGAAAAAGGTCCCCTTACAAAAGGATGGATTTGCCTCATTCTGGAAACAGCTCCGATCTGGGGAACCATGAGTCCTGTGTCCAAGAAAGGTGCGTCGGCACCGTCCGCTCCCGGTCCTGCTCAGGAGGTGCGTCCTCCCGCAGGGCGGGCTGCTGCGGCCGCCTACCGCAAGGCGGCGGCCATGGCTCCCGTGGCCGAGGCTGCCCCTCCCCCCGAACCGGACCGCCCCGATCTGCCCGATGAAGTGGACCACCTGGACCGCGAGACGCTCATCACGGAATGCCTGCCGCTGGTGAAGTTCGTGGCACATCGCATCAGCGCGCGCCTGCCCGCCCACGTGGAACTGGATGACCTCATCCACTCCGGGATCCTGGGCCTCATGGATGCCGTCAAGAAGTTCGAGCCGGACCGGGGCGTGAAGTTCAAGACCTACGCCGAACAGCGGGTCCGGGGAGCCATCCTCGACGGCCTGCGGGACCTGGACTGGGTGCCCCGCAGCCTGCGCCGAAAGAAGAAGGACATCGAAAACGCCTACCACGAACTGGAGCAGCAGTTCGGACGGGCCGCCACCGATGAGGAGGTGGCGATCCACCTGGGCGTGACCCTGGAGGACCTGCACAAGTCCCTGGACGATCTCAAGGGCGTGACCCTGGGCGCCTTCGCGAATGCGGGGGAGGACGGCGAGGGCGAGAACCTCATTTCCTTCGTGCCCGATCCGGATGCCGAGGATCCCCATGTGACCCTCCAGGCCCGGGAGGTGCGCGCCCTGCTCAAGGATGCGGTGGACAAACTGCCCACCAAGGAGCGCTTCGTCGTTCAGCTCTACTACTTCGACGAGCTGACCATGAAGGAAATCGGCACCCTGCTGAACATCACCGAGAGTCGGGTATCGCAATTGCATACCAAGTCGATGCTCCGGCTCCGGGGCAGGTTGAAGGAACGACAGATCGAAGGTTGAGGCGTCATGGCCAAGATTCTGAGCCAGGAAGAGGTGGATGCCCTCCTGCGGTCCCATGCCAAGGGGGCCGCCAAACCGGGTTCCGCCCCCACCGCTGCAGCGGCCCCCGAGAGGGCTGCGCCGGCCCAAAAGGCAAAAAAAGCCCAACCCCAGAAGAAAGTCAGCCTCTACAACTTCCGGCGCCCGGATCGGGTCAGCCGGGAGCAGATGCGCACGCTGCACTTCATGCACGACCGGTTCGCCCGGAACTTCAGCAGCAGCCTGTCTGCCTACCTGCGAAGCATCACCGAGGTGAACCTGGTGAGCGTCGAGCAGCTCTCCTACCAGGAATTCCTGCTTTCCGTGCCCGACCCCACCTGCTTCAACGCCATCGCCATCCGGCCACTGGAAGGCGCGTTCGCCCTGGAAGTGAACCCCCAGCTCGTCTTCCCCATCATCGACAAGATGCTGGGCGGCCCCGGCGAGCCCCTGAAGCAGATCCGCACCATGACCGACATCGAGCAGAGCATCTTCGATGGCGTGCTCAAGCTGGCCCTGGAGGACCTGCGTGAAGCCTGGCGCGGCATCATCGACCTGGACTTCAAGATCCAGGCCCGGGAGACCAGCCCCCAGCTCATCCAGATCGTGGCCCCCAACGAGGTGGTCATCCTCGTGGTCTTCGAGGTGAAGATGGGCGCGGTGGTCGGCATGATCAACCTCGCCATCCCCTCCATCATCCTGGAGCCCGTGGCCACCAAGTTCGACCAGGAGATGTATACGGGCTACAAGAAGTCCAGCACCTTCGAGGAGGCCCGCCTGCTCATGGAGAGCCTGAAGCGCTGCGACATGACCATCGCGGCGGAGATCCGAGGCACAACACTGAGGCTGCGGGACGTCCTGGCGCTCCAGCGGGGGGATGTGGTGCCCCTCACCCGCCGCTTCGATGCCGTGCTGGATCTCACCGTGGACGGCATCCCCCGCTACCAGGGCTACGTGGCCCTCAACGCCAACAACAAGCGGGTCTTCCAGGTGACGGGCCTTCGGGAGGAGAACTGACATGGACGCGGCGACGAACCAGCTGCACCAGAAGGCCGGAAGCTGTTTCGCGGAGGCCATGGGCTCCGTGTTCTCCATGCTCACGGGCCGGGATTTCGCCGTATCCGCCCAGCCGGGCCAGGCCACGGACCACGCCGGGATCGCAGGCGCGCAGTCCGGTCCCACCGTGTTCGTGAAGGCCCAGTACACCAAGGGCGTCACCGGCACCCTGCTCTTTGCCCTCCCCCTCAAGGAAGGCACCATCCTCGTGGACCTCATGCTGGGCGGCGACGGCGCCCCCTCGGCCGAACTGGCGGGGGACAGCCGGG
>MWBB01000201.1 GCA_002068835.1 Acidobacteria bacterium ADurb.Bin340
GAGCCTGCGGGGATGGTGCCCCCGCCGGAAGCGCCGGCCCCGCTTCCGGAAGAACCGGTTTGCGACTCCCCACCCGAGCCCCAGTGGACGGACGGACGGCTGCCCCTGGACCTGGAGGACGACACCCCCGCCTCCCGGCCCTGAGTTTTGGGAGGACCCGGCACACGCAGAGAACCTCGCCTTTCGGAATCTGGGCATCCGACGGGGAGGGGCGATCCTTCGGACGGGGCCCACGCCGGTCCGAGTTTTGCGGCGAAGGAGCCGACCTCCCGCCCCTGCCTGCTCCCAGACGTCAATGCCCACCGGACTCCGTAGGCTCCCGTTCCCCCAGCACTTTCACGGCCCCAAACCGATCCACGGTGAAGGTGAAGCCCTGAATCCAGGCCTGGGCACCTTCTTCTGTAGAAGGCAATTCGGCAGGGGCACCCTGGGGTTCGACTTCCAAGCGTTTCAAGCCACTGTCCCCGCGGGGATCGAGGGTCCACCAAACCAGTTTGGGGAACAGGAAGCCCGAACGCACCTGGTTGGCAGCAGCGGTATCTGGCCTCCCCCCGAAGAGTGAAGTTTTCCCTTCAGCGTCATAGACCATGGATGGGTACTTTTTTCGGGCTTCCAGGACCGCATCCTCGCTCCGGGAAACCAGCAACAATTCACCCGATACCGTGGGCACAACCCCCAAAAGAACCGGTTCGAAGGATAGAAGTCGAGGCCAATCAGATTCCGTGGGCTTATTAAAAATCTGAATCTTTTTAATGATTGAACCACGGGCATTAAAAATCCATACATCACCCGTCCACAATGAAATGAAAGCAGCCCCCTCCGGAAGTGCACGGAATGGATAATGAGACATCGCAAGACTGTGGAAAGTGAATAATCGGTATTCTTTTCTCAATTCAAAGAGGGCTGGGTCCTCCTGCGGCTGATCCGGTCTGGCCTTGGCGATGGGACGATACCAAGTTTTTGAAAAGGGATGAACCAACGTTTCAAGCTTGTAATCACCATTATCCGAACGACTGAAAACACCCATGGCACTTGCATCATGACCCATGATCAAAGGATGCTTCCACCCTGTCACCAACATACGGTCATCGCAAAGAGGCACAAAATGATGAGGCACCTCAAAACTTCGAAGACGGCCTTCAAAAAGCCAATTTTTACCGTCTGATGTAGAATAAATAAGATGCCCGTCGACACCCGGTTTGATTCTCCAAAGTTTGCCCCAGCCCAAAGCATAGCGCCCCGGTTCAGGAAGCATGTGTTCCATCTTTTTTATATACCCATCCGGGTCTATATTTTCCACCAAAAGCCGTTTTGAACCTTCAATTTCGATCTTTAAATTACGATTCCATGTAAAATTTCGATCAGGGCCAAAAACCTGCCCACTGCAAAAAGAAGCGCAACAAAAAAACAATACAAACAAATGAATAAATAGCTTTCTCGTCATCATTATTCCTCGTATTTTAATTCGAATGCCCAATCGCAAACAAAACGATCCGTCAAATAGGGATCGCTACAACAATATATTTCTCCGAGGTATTCAACACCCATCTGACACGTCAAATAGCCAGCGCCACCACCACCGCCATTGTATCCGCCCCCTCCCCCTCCAGACGAATTACAGTATCCTCTAAATCTCTCACGAGCTTTGGCTTCACTGTTAAAACCAGTCACCAGACTGCAGTCAATCATATCTGCAACCGCCGTATTTTGAAACCAACTCATTCCTGCAATTCGTATTAATTTATAATTCCTACATGTGTCTAATGTCGACAAGACCCCACTTTTCCTTAAATCTGACATTAATTCTGGACACTCTGACCCGTGCAATCCCCATCCAAGGCCGATTGCACAAAAAAGCGCAAGGCGCTTCATAAACCGCCTCCTATGTTGAAGTGTTGGAGCAACATGCCATGATTCCCCCCCCGTCAAGCCGATGATTCACCCCATCAGCACATCCTTGAGCGCTTCCTCCCGGGCTTCCAGGGGCTGGGCCTGGAGGGGGAGGGTCTGGGCTTCGGCCAGGGCGGGGGGCAGGGCCAGGTCCAGGTTCATGTCGCGCTTCAGCAGGTCAGCGAATTTGGCGGGGTGGGCGGTGGCCAGCACCACGGCGGGCTCGCCCAGGCCCCGGCGCTCTTCCAGCACGCCGTAGGCCACGGCGGTGTGGGGATCGGCGGTGCAGCCCAGGCCGTTCAGCTCCCACAGGGCGCGGCGGGTGGCGGCATCGTCCAGGCTGCCCCAGCGGAGGGTGGCCCGCAGTTCGTCCAGGTTGCCTTGGAAAAGGTGCAGGATGCGGGGCCAGTTGCTGGGATCCCCCACGTCCATGGCATTGGAGAGGGTGGCGAGGCTGGGCCGGGGCGTGTAGACGCCGGTGTCCAGGTGGTCGGGCACGGTGCGGTTGGCGTTGCAGGCGGCCACGAAGGCCTTCACGGGCAGGCCCATGGCCCGGGCCAGGTAGCCCGCGCAGAGGTTGCCGAAGTTGCCGCTGGGCACGGAGAAGAGGGGCGCCTCCCGCAGGCCCAGGGCCCGGAGCTGGGCGGCGGCCTCGAAGTAGTAGAGGACCTGGGCCAGCAGCCGGGCGATGTTGATGGAGTTGGCGGAGACGAGGGCCAGGGGTCCCGCCACCGCCGGATCCGCGAAGGCGGCCTTGGCCAAGCGCTGGCAGTCGTCGAAGCTGCCCTCCACGGCGTAGGCCAGCACATTGCCGCCCAGGGTGGCGAACTGGGCCTCCTGCAGGGGCGACACCCGGCCCTTGGGGTAGAGCACCACGGCCCGTACGCCCTTCACCTTCCAGAAGGCCTGGGCCACCGCCGCCCCCGTGTCGCCACTGGTGGCCACCAGCACCGTGCGGAGCTTCAGGCCCTCCCGGGCCGTGCGGTGGGCCAGCATCCGCGCCAGGAAGCGGGCGCCGAAATCCTTGAAGGCCAGGCTGGGCCCGTGAAAGAGCTCCAGCACGAAGAGCCGGTCCTTGAGGGGCACCAGGGGCACGGGAAAGTCGAAGGCCTCGGCGGCCAGGGCCTCCAGGTCCGCCCGGTCGACCTCCTCGCCCAGCAGTCGGTATAGGATCTCCGTGTTCCGCTCGGCCCAGGGAAGGGCCAGCAGGTGGGGCACATCCCGGAAGCAGGCGATGGGCTCGGGCATCCACAGGCCGCCGTCCGGCGCCGGGCCCGCGGCCAGGGCCTCCAGGAAGGTGCTGCGGACCTTGGGATTCCGGGTGCTCACGAGGCGCATGGGCCCTCCGTCAGGCAGCGGGCGCCCCGGCGGTCCAGGGTGCAGATCCAGGCATCGGCTCCCAGGCCCGCCTTGGCGAAGGCGGCGGTCATGGCCGCCCGCACGGCCGGGGCGCGATCGGCCCCGGCCACGGCAAAGACCGAAGGCCCCGAGCCCGAGAGGCTGCAGCCCAGAGTCCCGGCCTCCTTCGCCGCCGCCTGGACGGCCCGGAAGCCCGGGACGAGCGGCGCGCGGTGGGGCTCCGCCAGGGGATCCCGCAGGCAGCGGGCCAGCAGCTCGCGGTCGCCGGTGTGCAGGGCCTGCACGAGGGCCGCCAGGTTGCCCGCGAAGCCCACGGCCTCGCCCAGGGGCACCGCTCCCGGCAGGGCGCCCCGGCTGGCGGCGGTGGGGAGGGCCATGGAGGGATGCACCACCACGAAGCGCAGGTCCTCGGGCCAGGGCAGGGCCACAGCGTCGCCTCCGGGCGTCAGCAGGCGCAGCCCCCCCAGCAGGCTGGGGGCGATGTTGTCTGCGTGGGGACCGCCGCCGTAGAAGCCTTCGGCCTCGGCCCCCAGGGCCAGCAGGTCCGCGAGGCCCAGCGGGTCGCCCAGCGCCGCCTGGAGGGCTGCCAGGGTGGCCACGATGGAGCTGGCGCTGGAGCCCAGCCCGCTGGCCAGGGGCAGCCGCTTCTCCAGGTGCAGGGCCAGGGGCGGAAGCGGCCGCCCCCAGCGGGCCGCGAAGGCCTCCGCCACCCGCAGCACCAGGTTGGGGCGATCCTCCCGGGCCAGCCCCTCGGCGTAGGGTCCCGACAGGGTAAAGGCGGGCCGTTCCGCGGGCGCCGCCGTGACCACATCCCCCAGCAGACTCCCGTCTATGGGGGCCAGGGCGACGCCCAGCAGATCGAAGCCCGCGGCCACGTTGCCGATGCTGGCGGGGGCGAAGGCCCGGGCTGGGCGGAGGAAGGCGTCCATGGCCGCATGATCCCACGGCTGTGGCAGGCT
>MWBB01000202.1 GCA_002068835.1 Acidobacteria bacterium ADurb.Bin340
TCCCACAAGGGCACCGGCCTCGGCCCCGTGAAATTCGAACTCGCCGAAGCCAAGAAAGTCGCCCTCTGCAACTGCAAGCACGCCGCCAACGGCCAGCCCTTCTGCGACGGCACCCACAAGAAGCTCTGAAGATGCGATGCGCCCCCGCTGAAAGGTGGGGGCGATGCCTTCTCCTGCCGGCACGGGCCGGGCTCCTCTGGAATCCCAGGTAAGCTGGAGCCCCAGCGAGGACGTGCGATGAATCATCCCCTGCCCCCTGAGACCGCGGAACACCCTCTGGCACCGGGGCAGCGCCTGGCGGAGGTGGAGCGCCGGGAGTTGAGCCCCGAGGCCCTGGCGGAGATCCGGGCCCTGGCCCAGCGCTACCCCCAGCGCATGGCCGCCACGCTGCCGGCCCTCTACGTGGCCCAGCGGGACTTCGGCTTCCTGAGCCTGGGGGCCATGAAGGCCGTGGCCCGGGCGCTGGAGTTGCCCGAGGGCCACGTGTTCGGTGTGGCCACCTTCTACACCATGTTCCGCAAGGCCCCCGTGGGGAAATACCACATGCAGGTCTGCACGAACCTCTCCTGCGCCCTGCGCGGCGCCGCCCAGGTGGTGAAGAAGCTGGCGGAGCGCACGGGCGCGGTGCCCGGCGGCGGTCCCACGGCGGACGGGCTGTGGTCCATCGAGGAGGTGGAGTGCCTGGCCTCCTGCGGCAGCGGCCCCTGCGTGCAGGTGAACCACGGGGTGTACGACGAGTTCCTGGATGAAGCGGCCCTGGAGCAGGTGCTGGAGGCCTGCCGCAAGGGTGAAGTCCCGGCCTGGGGGGAGGAGTGACCATGCGCATCCGCACCAAGCGCGATCCCCAGAGCTACACCTTCCCGGGGTACGGCACCGAGGCCTTTCCCAGCCTGCTGCTGCGGGGCGCGGGGGACCTGGACAACTGGAAGATCCAGGCCTACGAAGGCCGCCACGAGGGCTACCAGGCCCTGCGCAAGGCCCTGGCTTCCGCCCCGGCCGAGGTGACGGAGGAGGTGAAGCGCTCGGGTCTGCGGGGCCGGGGCGGGGCGGGCTTCCCCACGGGCCTGAAGTGGACCTTCATGCCCAAGGACACCGAGGAAAAGAAGGTCACGCGCTACGTGGTGTGCAATGCCGACGAGGGCGAGCCCGGCACCTTCAAGGACCGGGCGATCCTGGAATACAACCCCCACCAGCTCATCGAGGGCATGATCATCGCGGGCTGGGCCATGCAGTGCCGCATGGGCTTCATCTATGTCCGAGGCGAGTTCAAGTGGCTGGTGGACAAGCTGGATGCGGCCATCCAGGAGGCCCGGGAGCAGGGCTACCTGGGGAAGAACATCCTGGGGAGCGGCTGGGATTTCGATCTGCTCACCTACCGGGGCGCCGGGGCCTACATCTGCGGCGAGGAAACCGCCCTGCTCAACAGCCTGGAGGGGCGCCGGGGCGAACCCCGCGTGAAGCCGCCCTTTCCGGCCCAGGTGGGCGCCTACGGCCAGCCCACCACCGTGAACAACGTGGAGACCTTCGCCTGCGTGCCGCCGATCCTCCGCATGGGTGGCGCGGCCTTCGCGGGCATCGGGAGCCCCAACAATTCGGGCACCCGCATCTTCGGCATCAGCGGCCATGTGAAGCGTCCGGGGCTGTACGAGCTGCCCATGGGCACGCCCCTGCGCTTCCTGGTGGAGGAGCTGGCGGGCGGGACCTCCTCGGGCCGACCCATCAAGGCCATCTGCCCCGGCGGATCCAGCGCCCCCTTCCTCACGGCGGAGGATCTGGACACGCCCATGGACTTCGACGCCATGAAGGCCAAGGGCACCATGGCCGGTTCCGGCGGCGTGGTGGTGATGGACGACAGCGTGTGCATGGTGCAGGTGGCGCTGCGCCTGGCCCACTTCTATGCCCACGAGAGCTGCGGCCAGTGCACCCCCTGCCGCGAAGGCTGCAACTGGATGGAGATGATCCTGCACCGCATCGAGCATGGCCAGGGGCGCATGGAGGATCTGGACCTGCTGGCCAGCCTCACCCCCCGCATCAACCTCCGGACCCTGTGCCCCCTGGGCGATGCCGCGGCCGGACCCATCGAATCCATCCTCAAGAAGTGGCGCCCGGAGTTCGAGCACCACGTGAAGACCGGGCACTGCCTGGCCCAGGAGTCCCACCTGTTGGTGGGCGCCCACTGAGCCTCTACAGCTGGGCCGCGGGCAGCCCCTTCGCCCGCCGCTCCTCCATCCACGCCTGCAGCAGCACGGCGGCGGCGGCGGCATCCAGCTTGGCCTTGCGGTCGGCGGGCTTTACGCCGCGCTCTGCCAGCAGGCGGTGGGCTTCGGCGGTACTGAGGTGTTCCTCGGCGAAGCCCAGGGGCAGGCCCGTGCGTTCAGCCAGGGCTTCGCCGAAAGCTCGGGCCAGGGGCGCTGTGGCGCTTTCAGCGCCGTCCTTGTGGCGGGGCAGGCCCACCAGGAGCGCCTGGGCCCCTTCGACGCGGGCCAGGGTTGCCAGCCGGGCCAGGGTGGCTTCACCTTCCATGGGCCACACCGCATAGGGCGAAGCCAGGATCTCCAGTTCGTCGGAGAAGGCGATGCCGAGCTTCTTGGTGCCGTGATCCAGGGCCATCCAGCGCATGGGGATTAGGATAGAGCCATGCTGCGCTGCGTTCTCCGATCCCTGTTCTCTCTCCTGCTGGCCCTGCCTCTGGCCGCCCAGGCGCCCCGGTCCGATGGGGATGGCCCCCACGTGCTGTGGGAGGGGCGGGAGGCCCAGGTGCTGCGCCTGCGGGGCGGAAGGGTGGAAGGGACGCCTCTGCCGCGCAGCCGGGAGCTGGCCCTGGAAGGCCTGCCGGGCCTGAAGCTGAACCCGGCCAGCCCGGAAGCCCCCCCCTGCGAATACCCGCTGCCGCCGCGCCTCCTGGCCCTGAGTGACCTCCACGGCAACTGGGCGGGCACGGTGGAGCTGCTGCGGGCCCACGGGGTGATGGACGAGCAGTTCCGCTGGACCTTCGGACGAGGCCATCTGGTGATCGTGGGTGATGTGGCGGACCGAGGCGCAGGGGTCACGGAACTCTACTGGCTGATCCGCAGCCTGGAGGCCCAGGCCGCGAAGGCGAAGGGCCGGGTCCACCTGCTGCTGGGCAACCACGACGCCATGCTGGTCCGAGGCGAACACCGGGATGTGAACCCCAAGTATCTTCAGGCCTGGAGCGGCCAGCCCGGGGGCCTGAAGGTCCTCTTCGGCGGCCGCAGCGAATTGGGCCGCTGGCTCCGCACACGCAACGTAGCGGTGCGCATCGGCACCCACCTCTTCCTGCATGGCGGGGTGTCCACGGAGCTTCTGGCCCAGGGCCTCGGACTGCAGGCCCTGAATGCCCGGTTCCGCAAGGAGCTGGAGGTTCCCGAGCGGCCCTTCCTGCTCTCCACCAAGGGGCCCGTCTGGTACCGGGGCCTGATTCCGGGCGCCGATCCGGGCCGTACAGCGGATGCCACAACGGGCGAGGTGGATTTGGCCCTGTCGGCTTTCGGGGCCAAGGCGGTGGTGGTGGGCCACACGACCCTGCCCCGGGTGGCGGCCCATCACGGAGGGCGGGTGCTGGGCATCGATGCGGGCCTGAAGCGGGGCGGCTCCGGCGAAGGGCTCTACCTGGATCGGGGAAAGCCCTTCCGCGCCCTGCCCGACGGTCGCCGGGAGCCCCTCTAGTGGGCTGGACAGCCTTCTCGACGCCCCTGGGCTGGATCGCCCTGGGGTGGTCCAGCCGGGGCATCACGGCCCTGCGGTTGCTGGAGTCGGCCCCGGAGCCCCAGGCGGACGCTCCGCCTCCCTTCGTGGATGAGGCTCGGGCGGCGGTGGAGGCGTTCCTGGGTGGCGCCTCCGCCACGCTGGGCCCCCTGTCCCTGGACCTGTCGGGTCTGCCGCCCTTCCAGCGGCGCTGCCTGGAGGTGCTGCGGTCCACGCGGCCCGGCGAGACCCTCACCTACGGCGAACTGGCGGCGCGGGCGGGCTCGCCCCGGGCGGCCCGGGCCGTCGGCCAGGCCATGCGCCGCAACCCGCTGCCCATCCTCGTGCCCTGCCACCGGGTGGTGGGGGAGCGCTGGAGCGGTGGCTACAGCTTCGGCCAGGGCCTCGCCACCAAGCGGCGGCTGCTGGATCTGGAGCGCCCATGAGACGCGCCCTGCCGGACGCGCTGCTGGCCCTGCCGCACCGGCGGGAT
>MWBB01000203.1 GCA_002068835.1 Acidobacteria bacterium ADurb.Bin340
GCTTGACCGATGGCCCCACATCGCCCTGCGCACCCTTCCTTGCCTGGAAGCCCTTTGCGCTCAACGCGGCTCCCTCCGCTTACGTGGACACCCTCCCAGGGACGAACCCCCGCACCGCCGGGGCCAGCCGGATGGTGTGCGCAGGAACCGGATGGGAGCCTTGAGCCTTCCGGAGGCCCCATGCGCGCGGTGCTGCTGTCCCTTCTGTCATTTGCCCTGGCCGCCCAGGATCGGCCCGAGCTGTTCGCGCCGGGCGTGGTGTCCACGGGCCTCTACGAGCGGGACCTCGCCCTGTCGCCAGACGGCCGCGAAGCCTTCTTCTCGATCATGGGCGGCTTCTCCGTCATCGCCTTCACCCGCTTCGAGCAGGGGCGCTGGACGGCCCCCCGGGTGGCGCCCTTCTCCGGCGGCCCCGTGGTGATGGACGCGGAACCGGCCTTCACCCCGGACGGCCAGCGCCTGGTCTTCCTCTCCACGCGCCCCAGGGATGGCAGCGCCCCGAAGCCCGGCTGGGTGAACCAGGACCTGTGGCAGGTGGCCCGCACCGCCCAGGGCTGGTCGGAACCCGTGAACCTGGGGGCCCCGGTGAACACGGACGACGAGGAGTTCTTTCCCTCCTTCACCCGCACCGGCACCCTCTACTTCACCCGGGGGCGGGAGGGCGGCAAGGTGAGCGAGGTGTGGCGCGCCCGCTGGGACGGCGCCCGGTTCGTGGAGGCAGAACCCCTGCCGGCGCCCATCAACGGATCCGGCCCCGTGTTCAACGCGGCCATCTCGCCGGATGAGCGGATGCTGGTCTTCTGCGCGGCCCGGCGCCCCGGCAGCCTGGGCCCCAGCGACCACTGGATCAGCTTCCGCACGCCGGACGGCGCCTGGAGTGAGCCCCGCAACCTGGGCGCCCCCTTCAACGGCCCCGGCCAGCAGGCCCTGGCGCCCAGTTTCAGCGCGGACGGCCGCACCTTCTTCTTCGCCACCACCCGCCGCACCCTGGCCCAGCCGGGCCCGCGCACCTACGCAGACATCCAGAGGGAGCGGGGCCTCCCGGGCAACGGCAACGGGGATGTGTGGCGGGTGGATGCCAAGGTTCTGGAGGCCTTCGCCCCTCAGCGGTAGGCCCGCAGCGCCGCCTCCAGGCGCTTGCGGAGGTCGTCCCGCAGCCACTCCGGCGCCAGCACCTCGGCGGCCTCCCCGAACTGGAGGATCCACCGGCTGGCCCCGGCGGGGTGGGTGGCCTTGAAGCGGGCCTCCAGGGTGTCGGCCCCGGGGGCGATGCGGACTTCGAAATCCGGCAGGGCCGGGGGCGCCTCCTTGAGGGCCTGCACCCAGTGGGCCCCATCGATGCGCACCACCACCTCGAAGGGCAGGTCCTCGCTGGTCCAGCCACCCACCTGGTAGGTGGCGGCCCGGGCGAGCATGGCCGGAGCCTCTTTGGGCAGCGGGGTCGGCAGCGCCACCACCTTGGCCTTGCCGATGCGGGCGAGGCGCAGGTGCAGGGGCTTGCGGCGGGCGAAATCCCAGACCAGCAGGAAGGCGCCGCCCGAGTACAGATCGTGGGTGAGGGCGTGGGGCGCCACGGTGCGCACCTTCCCCGCGCTGCGGCCCGGGGCCTGGTAGTCCAGTTCCAGGGCCTTGTCCGCCTCCAGGGCCCGGAGGATCGGTTCCAGCACCTCCGGCCCCTCGATGGGATCCTCCACCCCGCCCTGCACCCGGACCGCCTGCTGCAGGGTGTCGAAGAGGGCCCGATCGCGGGTGGACATGTGGGCCGAGGCCAGCCGCTCCAGGGCCTCCAGCTTCTCCTGCCAGAGCAGGGTGCCGCTCTGCCCCAGGGTGAGGGCCGCCAGCCGCAGGGCCAGACGGGCTTCGGGGGTCACGTGTTCATCCCAGGCGGGCCCCTTGGCCAGCTGGAAGACCAGCACCGGCGGACGCCCTGCCCGGCTGCGGAGAATCCGCGCCCCCTGGGCCTCCAGCAGCCCCAGGGCCCGGTCCACGGTGCGGGTGGCCACGCCGCCCAGCTTCCGCGCCAGCTGCGCCTTGGTGATCCCCTTCTCCCCCGCCTCCCGCAGGTGGTGCAGGGTCTCCCGCAGGCGCTCCGCGTCCACCAGCCCTTCGGTCCGGATGCTCCGCGCCATGGCGCCCTCCTGGAGGAATGTGCGGAGGATGGCGCCCTGGACAGCCCATGTCAAACCCGAGGCCCTGGAACCCGGGAGAATCCCCCCTTGCCTCTTAACACGAGGTCCGGTGCAATGGCCTGCAAGGAGTTCCCCATGCGCTGGACCGGTCTGCTCTGCCTGCCCTCCCTGACCCTCGCCCTGGCGGCGGCGCCGCCCCGGCCCCTGCCCCTGGCCAATGCGGGCTTCGAGTCGGGCCTGGAGGGCTGGAAGGCCACGGGTCCCGGCGCCGTGGAGGCCCTTCCCGGGCTGGGCCAGGGCGGTAGCAAGGCTCTGCGGGTGCGCCAGGGCGCCTTCGGCCAGACCACCGTGGCCGGACCGGCGGTGAAACTGCAGGTGGGGCGACTCTACCGCCTGAGCGCCTGGGCCAAGGCCGAAGGGGTTACGGTGGATCCCGCCGCCCGCTACCCCACGGCCCTGGGGGCCTGCCTGAGCATGGCCAGCTTCCCCTTCACCAACGCCTCGCCCACAGTCACGGCGGAAGGCAATGGGCGCCTCGAAGTCACCTTCTTCGCCACCTCGGCTCAGGACCGGGTGCAGCTCCACCTGGGCCGCAACGGCGGCGCCGCGGGCACCGTCCACTTCGACGACGTGCGCCTGGAGGAGGTGGAAATCACGGAGCACATCCCCCTGGCCAAGGTGCGCTGGGAAGGTCCGGCCTTCCGCTACGAGGAGGGCGGCTGGATCTTCGTGCACGTGGAGGGCGAACCCTTCGCCCGGGGCTACCAGCACGGCCGCCTGCTGGCGGAGGAACTGGCCGCCTACCTCGACAAACTGGCGATCCAGCAGGACAAGGTCAACCCCGAGAAGGGCTGGGACCACCTCCGGACGATGGCCGACGCCCTGATGCTGCGGAAGTTCGATCCGGAGTACCTGGAGGAAATGAAGGGCATCGCCGCGGGCGTGGCCAAGGCTGGCGTCACCTGGAAGGGCCGAAAACTGGACCTCCTCGACATCGCCACCCTCAACAGCGCCATCGACTTCAGCGCCCTGGAGGACGGCCTGCGGGTGGCGCCCACGCCCCTCAGCGGCCGCAGCTTCCTGAAGGCCGAGGAAGAGATGGAGAAGGCCGGGAAGGGCGACCACTGCAGCGCCTTCGTGGCCACCAAGAGCGCCACCCCCGATGGCCGCTTCGTGACGGGCCAGATGTTCATGTGGGGCGGCTACACCGGCGTGCACTGGAACGTGATGCTCGATATCGCCCCCGCGAAGGGCAACCGGGTGGTGATGCAGACCTTCCCCGGCGGCATCCACAGCGGCGCCGACTGGTATGTAACGGGCGGCGGGTTGGTCATCGGCGAAACCACCGTGGGCCAGACGCCCTTCAACCCTGACGGCACGCCCCAGAGCAACCGCATCCGCAAGGCGGCCCAGTACGCCCGCAGCATCGATGACGTGGCCCGCATCCTCTCGGAGAGGAACAACGGCCTCTACACCAACGACTGGGTCATCGCCGACACCAAGACGGATGAAGGTGCCATCTTCCTGTTGGGCACCCAGAAGACCCGGCTGTGGCGCACCGGCAGCAAGGGCAAGGCCGCGGACACGCCGGGCAACCTCAAGGATTTCGTCTGGGCCAACAACAACAACCGTGATCCGGACGTGCGCCGGGAGACGGCCGCCAACCCCGACAACGCCCCCGTGGACCTGGCCTTCAACACCTGGAACCGCGACATCACCTTCTGGAACTGGTTCAAGAACGCCCAGGGCCGCATCGACCTGGCCGAAGCCGTGCGCTTCTGGGCCACCAGCCCCGTGCAGCGCCCCCATGCCTGTGACGGCAAGCTCACCACCGCCGAGATGGCGGAGCAGCTCATGTTCATCGCCCACCAGGGCAAGACCACCCACCGCGAGAAGTGGGTGGGCGGCCGCTACATCGCCGACCTGCCGGGCGCGGTTCCCCACCTCACCTACGGCTACACCACCTTCAGCCCCCGCTTCGTGACCGAGGCCCTCCAGGCGGCCCGCGCCGCCCAGGCCCCCGTGCCCGTCGAG
>MWBB01000204.1 GCA_002068835.1 Acidobacteria bacterium ADurb.Bin340
GGACTGGGCCACGCCGCTCAGGTGGGGGTAGAAGCGTTCCCCGAAGGCGCGTCCCGCCAGTTCCTGGATGAGGATGGCCATTCGCTCTTCCTCGATCTTGTAGTCGATGGCCTGGAAGTAGGCGCGAGCCTCCTTGGCGTACACCGAGGCGTAGACCAGCTTGATGGCTTCCGCCAGCTGGACGAGGCGCACGTTCAGGTCCGGGTGCCGGTTGGGCAGGAAGTAGGTCCGGTACAGCCCCGAAAAGGGGTGCGACAGGGCGTCCTCCATGAGCCCTGAACTCCGCACGGCCAGGGGCTGGCGCACTTCGTCCAGCAGCGCGCGCAGCCGTTCCATGAGCTGGGGGCTCAGTTCGCCCATGAGGAACCGGCGCTTCACGGTATCGGCGTCATCCCCTTCCTGGAGGCTGTGCTGGAGGCCGTTCCGGGCGATGAAGGCGCTGAATTCGTCCGTTCCAATGACGGCGCTGCGGGGAATGCGGATGTTCACATCGGGGAAACGCTCGTCCAGATCCAGGTGGGCCAGCGTGTGGTTGGCGAAGGCGATGCCCCGGGCCTTGCCGCCCAGGGCGCCTTCGCCCATCCGCAGGATGTTGTGGGTGTCGGGCAGGGCCGCGCGGCTGAAGGGCACCACCTTGCCCTTGGACTTGATGCGCTGGACGTAGTCCCCGGCGCTCAGCAGGAAATCCCGGAGCCCTTCGGCGCTGTCGAAATCCCCGGGCTTGGCCCGCAGCACCACCTGGGCGATCTGGATCTCGCCCCGGGCCATGAGCCAGGCGGAGAAATGGTTGTGGCTGGCGTGGTACATGAGGGATTCCGCCGGGATGGTGCGCAGAAGGCGCCGCAGTTCCTCCATGTGGGCGGCCCGCCCGAGTTCCATGCCCTCCGGTGTGCGGAACACGAAATCCCCGAACCCGAGATTCTCGTAGAAGAACCCCGAGAGTTCGGCCCCAAGGGTGGGGCTGTTCTTGTTGAGGAAATGGCTGTCCAGGGCCGCGGCCAGGGACTCCTTGTCCGGGTCCGAGGATTGGAGCAGGGTGGGCAGGTCCGGGTTCTGCTCCCGTACCGCCTGGATGAGCTTGATCCCAGCCTGGCTGTCCATCACGCCATCCTTGGGGAACTTCCGGTCCGTGATGAGGCAGAGCAGGTAGTCCCGGTACTGCTCGCAGCAGGCCATGGCCTCTTCGTAGGTGGTGGCCAGCAGCACCTTGGGGCGGGCCCGCATCCGCAGCATGCGGGTCATGGCGTCCACGTTCTGCTCCGAGGCCAGACGCTGGGTCTGCTGCATGATCTCGCTGAAGAGGATCGGGAGGTACCGCGAGTGGTAGCGGATGCTGTCCTCCACCAGGAGGATCACCCGGGTGAGCCCGATGGCCGTGTCGTTCTCGACATTGGCCCGGTCCTCCATGAGCTTGATCATGGCCACGAAGATCTCGGAATGGCCGTTCCACACGAAGATGCCGTCGTAGGTGCGGGAGAATTCCTGCCGACGCTGATCCAGGATGCCCACCTCCACGTTGTCGTTGAGCAGCAGGAGGATGGGTGCCTTCGGTGCGGCCTGGCGGAGGGCCTGGGCCAGCTCCAGGTGGCCGCTCTGGCCCAGGCGGCTCATGACGATGATCAGGTCGTAGGAACGGCTCGCCAGTCGCGCCAGGGCCTCGTCGCCGCTGGAGACATTGGTGATCCGGGGCGGGTTCGAGAGGTTGAGCTGGAAGTAGCCCCCGAAGATCACTTCGGAAAGCAGGCCGTCCTGCTCCAGGGTGAAGGCATCGAAGGACGAGGCCACCAGGAGGATCTCCCGGGTGCGCAGCGGCATCATGTCGTGGAAGATCTGCCGGTCCGATTTGTACTTCCGGAAGACTTCGTGGATGTCGTGGCTGAGCATCGGCACCTCCGGGGGCCCTGTGATGCTACAGCGCGCGGAAGAGGGTCAGCACCCGCACCTCGGCCGCGCCGGCGGCCAGCAGGGCCTGGGCGCAGCGGAGCAGGGTGGTGCCCGTGGTCCAGACATCATCCACCAGCAGCAGGCGGCGGCCCTGGATGTGGACACTGGGCCGCAGGGTGATGGCCTTCCGGGGCAGCCGCCGCCGCTCGGTTTCCGTGCGGGTGGCCTGGCGGGGGCGCCACCAGGCTTTGCGGAGGGTGGCCACGAAGGGGCGCTGGAGACGACGCGCGAACACCTGCGCGGCCTCCTCGCCCAGATCGAAGCCCCGGAACAGCCGCCGGGGCAGGGCGCTGGGGGCGGCCGTGACCGCATCCATCTCGGCGGCCCAGTCCGGCAGTTCCGCTGCGGCGGCGCGGCGCAGGAGAACCTGCTGCCAGCCCCGTTCGCCCTCCTTGATGGCCGGCACCAGCAGGGCTCCCAGGGGCGGGCGGCCGCCGTGGTAGTCCCAGAGGGCATCGCCCAGGGCCCAGGCCACGGGATCGGGGCAGGGAGAGGCCTCGTCATGCAGCCGGGCGCAGAGGGGGCAGCGACCTTCCGGCAGCGGCAGGAGGCCCTCCCAGCACTGTCCGCAGAGCCCGGCTTCCGCAGGGGCATCCAGGGGCCCCAGGCAGCCCCGGCAGCGGGTGATGCCCTGGAATGAACGACGGAGGAGGCGCGGCAGGCTCATCCGCATCCTCCTCCGTCCACGGTTGTGCCCACTCAGCCCAGGGTGAACCGCTGGCTCAGGATCTGGTCCAGGCGGGTTTCCACCACTTCCTCTTCCTGGAATCCCACCACCTGCAGGTGATGCAGGGCGGAATCGATGAGGGCGCCCTGGGGCACGAGGCCCACGGTTTCCACGCGGCTGATGCCTGCTCCGAAGCGGTGCAGTTCGGTGCGGATGGCGCCGAGGATGCGGTAGAGGGGCGTGGCCCGGTAGTTGCCCACGGTGATGTTGAGCAGGGCCAGGCCGCGGGTGCGGTCCAGGCCCGGGTAGAACTTCACGCCGGGCATGCCGCTGGTGGCGCCGCTCAGGGCGTGGGCCGTCCATTCGGCGGCCTCCTCGTCGCCCGTGGTCAGGTAGGCCTTGAGGTTCACGATGGGCAGCCGGGCGCCGATCATGGTGGCGCCCTTGTCCGCCGGGAAGGTGTCGGGGCCGAAATCGGGCTTCCAGGCCGGATCGGCCATCTTCTGGGCGAAGCCCTCGTATTCGCCTTCCCGGATCGCTTCGATGTCTCGGCGCATCGGGGTGCGGGCTGCTTCGCCGAAGAGGTAGACGGGCACCTGGAAACGCTGGCCCACCTCCTGGGCGAAGGCCTGGGCCCATTCGGCGGCCTCCTCCACGGTGGCGTTCTTGAGGGCCACGAAGGGAAAGGCGTCTACGGCGCCGATGCGGGGGTACTCGCCTTCGTGGTGGCGCATGTCGATCCTGCCGAGGGCGGCCTCGTAGACGAGGAAGCCGCCCTGGAACACCGCTTCGCGGGGCCCTGTGAAGGAGAAAATGGTGCGGTTGCGCACCTGGTCCATGGCCACGTCCAGCACCATGAGCTCGGGCACGGCTTCCAGCCTGGCGCGGAGGCCTTCGATGAAGGCGGCGTCCAGGCCCTCGCTGATGTTCGGCACGACGGAGATGATCTTGGTCATGGTCGACTCCTAGAAGAGGCCGAGGAACACGCCCGCCGCGATGGCGGAGCCGATGACCCCCGCCACGTTGGGGCCCATCGCGTGTTGGAGCAGGAAATTGCCCGGGTCTTCCTGCTGGCCCACCATGTGCGCCACCCGGGCGGAATCTGGTACGGCGGACACCCCCGCCGCCCCGATCAGGGGGTTCACTTTCTCTTTGCTGAAGAGGTTCATGATCTTCGCAAAGGTGACACCTGCGGCGGTGGCGAAGGCGAAGGCCACGCAGCCCATGGCGAAGATCATCACCGACTGCTTGGTGAGGAAGACGGTGGCGCTCGTTGAGGCGCCCACGCCCAGGCCGATCATGATGGTGCAGATGTCCAGCATGGCGGAGGAGGCGGTCTTGGCCAGACGCGCGGTCACGCCGGATTCGCGCAGCAGGTTTCCGAAGAAGAGGGGGCCCAGCAGGGGCAGGCCTCCGGGGGCCACCAGGCAGGTGATGATGAGCGCACCGATGGGGAAGGCCACCTTCTCGAATTTGCTGACCTTGCGGCCCGGCTTCATGCGGATCAGGCGTTCCTCTCGGGTGGTGAGGAGCTTCATGATGGGCGGC
>MWBB01000205.1 GCA_002068835.1 Acidobacteria bacterium ADurb.Bin340
GGCGGGAGACGGCCTTGCCGCCGTAATAGGGGCAGTCGTCCCCCCGCATGGGCGAGCAGGGCGGCACCCGTTCGGCCACCTCGACAATGCGCCCGGAGGCATCCACCCAGACCACATCCAGGGAGATGAGGCAGTTCTTCATCCAGATGGTCCGAGGGCTGTCCTCGTCGTAGGCGAAGAACATGCAGCGGTCCTTGGCCAGGTTGGTGCGGTACATGAGCCCGCGTGCCTTCTCCACATCCGTGCGGGCCACCTCGGCCAGGAAGCGCTGGCCCTTCATCACCACCGCACCGCCATCGGTCAGGGGAGCCTGGGCCAACAGGACGGGCAGCAGGATGGGCAGCATGGGCATCCTCCGGAACGGTCCTCCAGGATACATGACCCCTGGGGTCTACCTCGCATTGTGTGGTAGTCTCGCCCAACGCGGTCGCGGAGCCGATGGGGTGGGCATGAAGCTGGGGTGGATCATCGCTGGGGCGTCGCTGGGGGCCCTGGGCCTGGGGGCCCAGGAGGGGCCTTCGATCCAGGCGGTGCGGGCCTCGTCTCCGGTGAAGCTGGATGGGCACCTTCGGGAGGCCGCCTGGGGCGCCGCGCCTCCGCTGCGCACAGCCTTCGCGCAGGTGTGGCCCGAGTATGGCAAGCCCAGCCCCCTGGAAACCGAAGTGCGGGTGGTCTACGACGAGCACCATCTCTACGTGGCCGCCCGGATGCATCACCCGGAAGGCCGGGCCCAGGTCATCCGGCGCCTTCACCGTCGGGACCAGGACAGCCAGAGCGACTGGTTCACGGTCTTCATCGACAGCCTGCGGGATCGGCGAACGGCCTGGGGCTTCGGGGTGAACGCCGCGGGGGTGCAGCGGGACACCCTGCATGTGGGCGACCAGATGGGCGGGGATGCCTCCTGGGACGGGGTGTGGGAATCCGCTGTATCGGTGGATGGCAGCGGCTGGACCGCCGAGCTGAAGATTCCCCTGTCGCTGCTCCGCATCCAGCCGGGCGGAGGCGCCCAGACCTGGGGCATCAACTTCTCCCGCTCCGACCAGGGGCCCATCCGGGGCTCCTCCTACTGGGCCCTGGCCCCCCGGGGCACCAACGCCTTCGTGGGCTACTTCCCCTCGCTGACGGGGCTGGAGGGCCTCCTGCCCCACCCCCGGCGCGAATTCCTGCCCTACGTGAGCACCCAGCGCAAGTTCGAAACGGCGCGGCCCTACGATGACCGGGGGTGGACCCACCGGGCGGGCCTGGATGCGCGGCTGGGGCTGACCAGCGCCTCGCAGCTGGACCTCACGGTGAACCCTGACTTCGGCCAGGTGGAGGTGGACCAGGCGGTGCTCAACCTGGGCACCTACGAAACCTTCTTCCAGGAGAAGCGCCCCTTCTTCCTGGAGGGGATGGAACTGTTCCAGGTGGCGGGCAACAACCTGTTCTACAGCCGACGCATCGGACGGGGGCTGTGGGATCCGGATCTGGAAGAGGGCGAGGCCCTGCGGGACCGGCCCCAGGCCGCCGACATCACGGCCGCCGCCAAGTACACGGGGAAGTTCGGCAACGGTTTCCAGATCGGCCTTCTGGGCGCGAACGTGGGCGTGGCCAAGGCGGACGTGCTGACCACGGCGGGCGAGGTGGAGCAGCGGGAACTGCTGCCCATGACGAATTTCGGCGTGCTCCGGGCCCAGCAGGTGCTCGATGAAACGGGCAGCTACGTGGGGGTCTTCGGGGGGCTGGTGCGTCAGGCGGGCCCGACGGGACGAACGGCCCAGGTGCAGGCGGTGGATACTGTGCTGAAGTCCAGGGATCGCAGCACCACCCTGGAGGCCACGGTGGCCCGCACCCAGGCGGGCGATCCCGGGGAACAGGCCTCGGGCTTCCGGGAGCGCCTGCGCCTGAACCGCCAGTGGAAGAGCGGCTGGACCGCGGATCTGGTGTTGCTGAACACGGACCGGGATTTCAACCCCAACGACATGGGATTCATGAATCGTCCGGATGAGCGCATCGCCAGCGCCACCGTGACCCGGCGCTGGGACCACACCTGGGGCGCTCTCCGCAACTGGGAGTGGGGCGCCTGGGCCCAGGACAGCCGGAATCAGGAAGGCCGCGCCTTCCAGCGGGTGGTCAACACGTGGTTCAAGACGGACTTCACCAATTTCTTCAGCTTCCGGGCGGAGGTTGGCCTCCATCTGCCGGAGGAGGATGATCGGGAACTGCGGACCTTCTGGGATGCGGAGCGCAAGTATCTGCGGGTGGAGCGACGCCCCTGGGTGGAGCTGGGCTTCGATACGCCGGGCAACCGGCCCTGGTATGTCCGGGGCTCCCTGGATCGCACCTGGAACCCGGAAGGCCCCAGCACGGGGTTCAGCCTGTACCAATCCATCAAGCTCAATTCGGCCCTGGAGGTGCAGCTGGATTCCCGCATCTCCCGGGATGAAGGCCTGCTGCGCTACCTGGAAACCCGTGGCGAAACACCGGTGGTGGGGGTCCGGGCCATGTCCCAGTTCAACCAGACGATGCGGGTGGCCTACGCCTTCAGCCCAACGCTGTCCCTGCAGCTCTTCACCCAACTGATGGCGGCCAACTGGTCCTTCCGGGATCTCCAGGCCTACGTGGACGACCGCACCCTGGCCCCGGCGTCCGTGGGGGACAGCGCCACGGCCTTCAGCGACCGCATCTGGAACCTGAACGTGATCGGGCGCTGGGAGTTCCGCCCCGGCAGCACGGCCTTCCTGGTCTATACCCGGGGCGTGTGGACGGACCGGCTCATCAACGACCGGGCCAGCCTCAGCCCCCGGAACGACCTTCCGCTGCTGCGCCACCTGCCCAGCGACGACGCGGTGCAGGTGAAGTTCAGTTGGCTGTTCCGCTGAACCAAGCCCGCAGGCGCGCAAGGTCCGCCTCCTGATGCCAGCCATGGAAGGCGATGCGGAGATAGCCTTCCCGGACCGTGGCGTCGATGCCTCGTTCCGCGCCGTCGTCCAGCAGGCTCTGGAGGCTTGCGGGCCCCCGCTCGCCGGGATGTAGGGCCAGGAAGGGCCCCAGGCGGTCACGGTCCAGCAGATCCCGCAGGCGTTCGGCTTCCTCCTTCCAGTCCGGCAGGGCGTTCAGGTCCGCCAGGAAGGCTTCCTGAAGGCTCCGGACATGGGCCTGGATGGCGGGGATGCCCGGTTCCAGAAGGGTCTGGAGGGAGGCCAGGAAGGCGGTGCAGGCCAGGAGGCTGGGAACCCCCGGTTCCAGGCGGCGGCCGTCGGATACCCAATCCCGTTCGTGGTCGGTGCTGGGGCGGCTCCAGTCATCGCAGGCCTCCACCGAAAGCCAGGTTCCCTGGGGCGCCAGGGTGGTGCGGAAGGTCGGCGCGGTCCAGAGGAAGCCCTGGCCCTGGGGCGCCAGAAGGCCCTTGTGGCCTCCGGTGGCGAAGGCGCTCACGCCCGTGAGGTCGGGAAGGGCCGTGCCGGCGCCCTGGATGCCATCTACCACGAGGTGGATGCCGCGATCCTGAAGCTGGGCGCCGAGGCGGCCCAGATCCAGCTTCAGGCCGTCCTGGAAGCGCACCCAGGAAAGGGCCACCACCCGGGTCCGGATGCCCAGCGCCTTGAGGATCGCGGCTTCTGGATCCACCGAAGGTGGGGGCGGCGTGGAGGCGAGGGCCTGGGCGCCGGCCCGGTGGCCCTCCCACAGGGGCACTTCCCGGAAGCTCACCCCCCGGGCCGCCAGGGATTTCCAGGGCCAGATGTTGCTCGGGAATTCCCCCAGGGGCGCCAGAACCTCGTCTCCTGATCTCCAGGGATAGCCGTGGGCCACGGCCCCGAGCCCCGAGGAGGTGGTGGGCGTGAGGGTGATGTCTTCGGCCTCGGCGCCGATCACCTGGGCGCAGGCCTTCCGCACCGCCGCCGGTAGGCCGACGGCATCCTCGTTCCAGCGGACCTTCCAGGGGCGCAGCTCCCGTCCCAGCCAATCCTGGATGGCCCGCACCGAGGCGGCGGGCACGGGGCCTTCGGAACAGTGGCTCACCCAGAGGTGATCCGCGGCCAGATTGAAAAGCCCCGGGTTCAGGGGCGGCAGGCCCATCAAGACCGTTCCCCGGCCAGGGCCTTCAGGGCCTCAGGGAAGATCGGCTCGGTCAGTGCCCGCACGGCCTGGGC
>MWBB01000206.1 GCA_002068835.1 Acidobacteria bacterium ADurb.Bin340
CCGCCACGAAGACCGACAGGAAATGGCGGGGATAGAAGGCCGGGAAGATGAGGGACAGGGCGCGGGCCATGGCGATGAAACCGAAGGTGGCCAGCGCGCTCTGGATGCGGTCCCCTTCATCCACCGAAAGGACCCGCGCCAGATCCAGAACCCCGATCCCGTGGCGGAACGCCACCACGACACAGCAGGCAGCCAGCCAGCCCATCATGCGGTCGCGCCGGTGCAGTGCATCGGCGCCGAACGTGGCCGCCAGGGCCAGCAGCGCGCCGGCCTGGAGCGCATCGAGGGTGAGCCAGGGGAGGGTCGTCATGGGAAGAGGTGCCCTTCCATCCTTCGGCAGCGAGATGGGATCATGTGACAACGTAGCGGCCCCGGTGGCGGCATCCAAGCCCCGGAGCTCGCCGTTCGACCTTTGCGAGACTTCGCCCTATCCAAGGAGAACCCATGGCTTCCTTCGACCTCATCGTGATCGGCAGCGGTCCCGGCGGCTACATCGCGGCCATCCGAGGCGCCCAGCTGGGCCTCAGCACGGCCATCGTGGAGAAGGATCCCGGGGGCCTGGGCGGCACCTGCCTGCGCCGGGGCTGCATCCCCGCCAAGACCTGGCTGGAGAGCGCCCACCGCTTTGAACAGATGGCCAGCCTCAAGGAATACGGCATCGCCGGCGTGGACGTGAGCCAGATGAAGGCCGATCTGGCCACCATCGTGGCCCGCAAGAACAAGATCGTCCTGAAGAACGGCAAGGGCATCGAGTTCCTCATGAAGAAGAACAAGGTGACGGTGCTCAAGGGATTCGGGAAGCTCCTGGGCGGCGGCAAGGTGCAGGTCGAAGGCGAAGTCCACGAGGCGAAGAAGATCATCCTGGCCACGGGCAGCGTGCCCAAGGCGCTGCCCGGCCTCGAAACCGACGGCCTGCGTGTGCTCAACAGCGACCATGTGCTGGACCTGCAGGAAGTGCCCCAGCATCTGGTGATCCTGGGCGCGGGCGCCATCGGCGTGGAGTTCGCCTCCGTCTTCGCGCGGCTGGGATCCAAGGTCACGCTGGTGGAACTGATGGACCGCATCCTTCCCATCGAGGAGGCCACCATCGGCGAGGAGCTGGCCAAGCTGCTGGCCAAGCACCACAAGATGGACATCCGCGTGAAGACCAGGATCGCCGCCATCGAACGGCACGCGGACAAGGTGGTCTGCCACCTGGAGGGCGAGAAGGGCGGCGTGGTGGAAGGCAGCCACCTGCTGGTGGCCGTAGGCCGCGGCCCCGTGACCGCGGACATCGGCCTGGAGGCCACCGCCGCGAAGGTGGACCGAGGCTTCGTGGACGTCGATGCCTTCATGCGCTCGGCGGAACCCGGCCTCTACGCCATCGGCGACATCGTGAAGACCCCCTGGCTGGCCCACGTGGCCAGCGACGAGGGCATCGTGGCGGCCGAGCACGCGGCCATGGAGCTGGGCAAGGATGTGCATCCCCACCCGGTGAACTACGACCGCATCCCCAGCTGCACCTACTGCGACCCCGAGGTGGGCTGCGTAGGCCTGAGCGAAGCCAAGGCCAAGGAGTTGGGGCACGAGGTGATCACGGGCAGCTTCCCCTTCATGCCGCTGGCCAAGGCCAACATCGTGGGCGAGCCCCACGGCTTCATCAAGATCGTGGCCGATGCGAAGTACGGCGAGATCCTGGGCATCCACATCCTGGGCCCCAAGGCCACGGAACTGCTGGCCAGCAGCGTGGCGCTCCTGGGCGGCGAGTACACGGTGGAGGAGCTGATCCACACCATGTATCCCCACCCCACGCTCAACGAGGCCTTCCCCGAGGCTGCCCGCGCGGTCTACGGCCGCGCCCTGAACATGTAGGCCCGCCATGCTGGCCTTCGGCGTTCCCGGCAAAGTCAAGGAAGGCCCCCTGAAGGGCTGGTGGATCAAGATCCAGGAGTGCGAGACGCCCAAGGGTTTCCTCGTTTCCCGGGCCCGCAATGTGGAGATGGACCAGACCCTGGTGCTGGACGGCATCTTCCCCACCCGGGAAGCGCTGGAAGCCTTCCTGGCCCAGCAGGCGCCGACCATCGACTGGAATCAGGGCACCGCGTAACGCTCCAGCCGTGCGGACTCTCCCTCGCTGAAGAGGCCCCACAGGCCCTCCGGCGAGGGTCGGAGCCGCAGGGCCGAAGTTCGTCCCGGCGGAGCGAAGCAGGCCGCCAGGCGCGGGGAGCCCTCCAGACTCACCACCCGGATCAGCCCCTCCATGTCCCCGAAGGCCAGGCGCCGCCGATCGACCCAGAAGGCCGCCCCCAGGGGGCGCGCGAAGCCCGAAAGGAACACCGTTCCCGGCTCGCCCTCCCCGGCGACCACGAGACGGTTTTCGGGATGCCGCGCCAGGCCCGCCCGCCCCGGCAGGTCCGGGCCCTGATCGAAGAGCACTCGGCCATCCCCCAGGAAGCCCAGGATCCGCGCCTTCCGCTCCCCGGGCCAGTGGGCCAGGAGGCGGCCCTCCTCCGCACTCCAGAGCCCCACCCCGCGTCCCGAGGGGAGGCTGGCCAGGATCCGGGCACCATCCTGGTCAAGATCGAAACGGCTCCAGCGGTCCAGGCCGATGGCGACCGGCGGCCCGAGAGGCTCCAGCCCGTAGCCTCCCAGGCGATGCACCTGAACCCGCCCTTCCCCGGCTCCCGGACCATCCCAGGCCACCGCCAGCCGGTCTCCCGCGCGGCGGACCTCCCGGATCCCCCCGGGAAAGCGGTGGAGGTACTGAAGGCCCCGCTCCGGATCCCAGCGCAGGAGTCGGCCATAGGTGGCCGCCACCCAGCATCCGCCGCGCTCGGCGGGAAAAAGCCGGATCAGGCCATTGTTGGGCAGGATTTCGGAAGCACCCCCGGGCTGCAGCAGATTCAATCCGCCACCCCGCAGGATGAGCACCCCCGGCCCCAGAGGCATGAAGTCCTCCGGGGCATCCACCGATGGGCCCCGGAAGGCCACGGCCTCGGGCACCCGGCGGTGCCGGAAACGCCGCACCACGCCAGAGGCCTCGGACCATCCGAAGCCCAGGAAGACGAGGACTCCCAGGAACCCTGCGAGGGCGGTCAGCAGGGCCAGGGGCATCCAGCGGCGGCGCAGGAACCGTTGCAGGGACTGGGACAGCATGGTGGGACCCTACCGCAGGGTCGGCGTTCAGCCCAGCCCCAATTGGGTTTCAATCATGCGGGAAAAGCTCTCGTCCAGCAGGTAGGGGCGCACCAGCAGATGGGCCACCCCCACGCGGGTGGCTGCCACCACGATGCCCCGGGAGACTTCGTCCGCGGCCAGCACCACCGGCGGCAGGTCCAGTTCCGCCTCCTGGAGCTTGCCCAGCATTTCCATGATCTCCAGGATGGGCCGCTCCAGGTCCACCAGGAGCAGCTCGATGGGCGCCTCCTGGAGGCGGGTGATGGTTTCGGCCCAATCCAAAGCCAGGAGAACCCGGCCGTACCCCTCCTCCTCCAGGTGAGTCTTCAACAGGTCCACCCCGGCGCCGTTGCCCAGCACCAGAAGGGTGCGGGAGCGTTTCTTGAGACGGAGCAGGGCCGGGTTCCGGGGCGCGGACGCCGACTCCACCTCAGGGTTCGGGGCCGGTGGGGGGGCTGGCGGCTCCGTCGCCAGATCTGGCGCAGGCGCAGGCTTGGGCACCGGGGGAGGGGCCGGTTTCTCCCGGGGCGCGGGCGGCGGTTCCTCCCGCCGGGTGGGCCGTTCCAGGGGCTCCTCGTCCATCACGGTCTTGCGGCGAGCCTTGGGGGGCAGGGTGGAGGGCGGCGTCCCGGCCCGGCTGGAGACCAGCCCCTTGATGGCCGTGACCGCATCACCCCGGAGCTTCTCGAAGGCGATGCCCAGGCAAAGGCCCGAGCTGTCATCCACGTAGACCACCGTGCCGGCCGTCTCGATCACCGCGGGGCAGCGGGGCACCTTGTTGAGCTTGAGAAGCATGAAGGTGTGGCCCACCGGCACCAGGGCCGCCCCGAGGGGAAGCCGCCGCTCATCCTTCACGTTCAGGGCCTTGTCCACCCGCACCCGGCAGCCGCCTTCGGAAAGGTTCTCCAGGGTCCCGTTGATCCCCACCCCTTCGAAGAGGCTCGTGAGCCCGGTCAGCGTGGCGCCCTCCT
>MWBB01000207.1 GCA_002068835.1 Acidobacteria bacterium ADurb.Bin340
CGGCGGCGGCCTCAGCATGCAGCCTTCGCCGGGCCTCATGACCCTGGACCTGGACCCGGCCACGGGACTCAGCCTGGGACTGGGTTCCGTCACGGCCCTGTATGAGTTGGCCCCCGGCCGGATGCTTCTGGGCAGCAACGTGGGCCTGAGCCTCTGGGAGAAGGGCCGCGGGGTGGTCCAGCGCTGGGGCCGCACGGACGGCCTTCCTTCCGTGGACATCTGGGTGCTGACGCCCTCCGGCCCTGGGCGTTTGTGGGTGGGCACCGGCAAAGGGCTGGTCACCCTGGAAAATGGGCGGATCCGCCCCGGCCCAAAGGAACTCTCCACGGCCCTCATCACGGCGGTGCTACCCCACCTGGGCCGCTACTGGGTGGGCACAGACGAAGGGCTCTTCGAACTGGATGCCCACGGCAAGGTGCTGGCCCGACACCAGCCACCCCAGGAAGTGGGGCAGACCATGGTGGGCCCCCTCCTCCCGCGTCCCTGGGGGCTGGTGGTGGGAACCCCCCTGGGCCTCTACACCTTCCGGAACGGCCAGTGGGCCAAGGCTTTCCGCGACACGCCCACGGCCGGGCTGCCCATCCTGTCCGCCCACCAGGATCCCGATGGGACCCTCTGGGTCGGCACCAGCCAGGGCCTGTACGGCATCCCGCCGGACGAGCGCAACTGGGTGCGCATCAGCCAGACCGAAGGCCTGCAGGATGAAAGCATCCACTGGGTGGTCCGCCTTCCCAACGGAATCCTGGCCGCCGGCCTGGGCCGGGGCGGCGTGGCCTTGATGGAGCCCGGGAAGCCGCCGGTCTCCCTCACCCGGGCCCTGGGCCTGATCTCCGATGAAACCAATCAGGACGCCGTGCTGCTGGACAGCGCGGGACGCCTCTGGATCGGCATGGTGGGCGGCATTTCCATCCTTGGACCGGACTTCCGGCCCATGATCCAGGCCCTTCCGCCGCCCCGGGTGCTGGAAGTGGCCTGGAGCACGGGCTCCGCCTGGCTTCCGGACCAGCTCACGCTCCCACCCAGCCCGGGACGCGTGGTGGTCACCTTCGACACCGGCCTGCCGGCCGCCGCCGCCCCGCCCCGCTACCAGGTGTGGGTGGAAGGGATCGACGCCCGCTGGCAGGATCTGGAGCCCCGGAGCAACGCCCTGCAGATTGCGCAGCTGGATCCCGGCCTCCACCGGGTCCGGCTCCGTGCCAGTCTGGACGGCCACACCTGGACCGAGGGGAAGCCCTTCCATCTGCGGGTCCGCCCCGCCTGGTACCAGCACCGGGTTGTTCAAGCCCTGTTCGTGCTGGCCGGATTGGGGCTGATCGCCACCCTCGCACAGCTGCGCATGCGGCGCCTCCGCCAGCAGGCCCGGATGCTGGAGGATCGCGTGGCCGAGCGCACCGAGGCCCTGGCCCTCCGGAACAAGTCCCTGGAGCGCCTGCATCACCAGCTGAAGCAGAGCGTGGAGAGCCGGGCCCAGCTCATGCGGGCCGTAAGCCACGACCTGCGCTCGCCCCTCACCAGCATCCTGCTCACGGCGGACCGCCTTTCGGACACCCTGCCCGGGGCCACGCCCGGGGTGCAGAACACCCTGTCGGTCATGGTGCGGGAGGCCCATCGCCTGGAGGCCATCATCCGCAACCTCCTGGACCAGGGCCGCCAAGGCTCCCTGGAGGAACGGCTGAACCTGCGGCTGTGCCATCCCTCGGAAGTCCTGATGGGCCTCACCGACACCCTGCGCCTGAAGGCCGAGCCCCGGGATCTCCAGACCCGCCTGGAGCTGGATCCGGCCGATGCCCGGGTGTGGATCCTGGCGGATACCACGGCCCTGCAGCAGATCCTCTTCAACCTGCTGGAGAACGCCCTCAAGTTCACCGCCGCCGGCGGCACCGTGGGCGTGGTGTCCCGGGTGCAGGACGAGGCTTGGCGGCTGGAAGTCTGGGATACGGGGCGGGGCATTCCCAAGGAACTGCAGGAACAGATCTTCGAGCCCTACCAGCAGGTTGAGGGCGAGGATGCCGGCCAGGGCTGGGGCCTGGGCCTGAACATCTGCCGCACCCTGGCCAAGGCCCATGACGGCACGCTGACCGTGGAAAGCGAGCCCGGCAGGGGGTCCCGTTTCAGCCTGGCCCTGCCCCTGGTGAAGGCCCAAAGCTGAACAGGCGAGTACCCTGGAGCCATGCGCTCCCAGTTGACCCTCCTCATCGTGGACGACGAGCCCGGGATCCGGCGGTCCCTGGGCGAATCGCTCTCGGAGGAAGGCTACGCCGTGCTCAAGGCCGAACACGGGGAACAGGCCCTGGAACTGCTGGAAGCCTCGGATCCCGACGCCATCCATCTCATGTTGCTGGATGTGTGGCTGCCCGGGCTGGACGGCCTCGAAACCCTCCAGCGGGCCAAGGCTCTGCGCCCGGACCTGCCCGTGGTGATGATCAGCGGCCACGCCACCATCGATACCGCCCTCCAGGCCACCCGCCTGGGCGCCTTCGATTTCCTGGAGAAACCCATCGACCTGGAGCGCCTCCTGGTGGTGGTGGGCAACGCCCTCAAGCAGCGCCACCTGGAGCAGGAGAACCAGCGCCTGCACCTGGAGGTGGAAGGGGACCGCTTCTTCCTGGCCGAAAGCCCCGCCATGAAGCGCCTGCTTGCGGACCTCCGCCTGGTGGCCCCCACCGAAGGCCGCGTGCTGCTCACGGGCGAGAACGGCAGCGGCAAGGAGGAGATCGCGCGGCTGATCCACGAGCAGAGCCCCCGCGCCCGGGCGCCCTTCGTGGAGGTGAACTGCGCCGCCATTCCCGAGGAGCTCATCGAAAGCGAGCTCTTCGGCCACCAGAAGGGCGCCTTCACCGGCGCTGTGCGGGACCAGAAGGGCAAGTTCCGGGAAGCCCACGGCGGCACCCTCTTCCTGGACGAAGTGGGCGACATGTCGCTCAAGACCCAGGCCAAGGTGCTGCGGGCCCTCCAGGAGGGCCGCATCGAGCCCGTGGGCGGAGGCGGCGCCGTGGGGGTGGATGTGCGCGTCATCGCCGCCACCAACAAGGACCTGGGCGAGGAGATCAAGGCGGGCCGCTTCCGGGAGGACCTCTACTTCCGCCTGGCGGTGGTGCCCCTGCGGGTGCCGCCCCTGCGGGAGCGCACCGAGGAACTCATCACGCTGGCGGAAGCCTTCCTGCTGAAGCTGTCGCGGCGCTACGGACGGCCCGCGCGGCGGCTGGGCCCCGATGCCAAGGACCTGCTGCTGGCCCACGACTGGCCCGGCAACGTGCGGGAACTGAAGAACCTCATGGAGCGGGCCGTGATCCTGGCCCGGGGCGCCGACATCACCGCCCGGGATCTGGGGCCCCTGGCCGCCCGGCACCTGCCGGAGCCGGATCCTTTCTCCTTCCCCGATTTCCCCAGCCTCAAGGAAGCCCGCGAGTGGTTCGAGGGCGTCTACATCCAGCGGGAGATCCGCCTCCAGAACGGCAACATGACCCGCGCCGCCGAGCGCCTGGGCCTGGACCGCTCCAACCTCTACAAGCGCCTCAAGGCCCTGGGCCTCGAGACGCGGGAAGCCTGAGCCCGCGCCATGACCGAGCGGCTGGGGTTCAAGATCGGTCGCGACCTTGCGAGTCGCAGAGCAGGCTCCGGGGGAGCCTGCGGCGCGGGCCCCCGCAGGGAGCGAATCACCCGTTCCGGGGAACCCTCATGACCGAGCGGCTGTGGTTCAAGATCGGAGAAACCGCCCGCCAGGTGGGCGCCACCCCCAAGGAGTTGCGCTACTGGGAGAAGGTGATCCCCGAACTGCGGCCCCGGCGCTCCCGGGGCAACCTGCGCTACTACCACGCCGACGAGCTGCCCCGCCTCTGCGCCCTGCGGGCTTGGCTGGCGGAGGGCCTCACCGTGGCGGACTGCCGGGAACGGCTGAAACTGGAGCCCGCGCCGCCGAGCCGGGAACAGAAGGCCACCCCCCACGGCCCCACCGCCCCCCCGGCGGCGCTCGCCGCCATCGCCGAAGCCCTGCGGGCGCTCCTGGCCCGCCTCGGCGGGGGCCCCGAGGCCATGCCTTCCCGCAGGGCGCGGAAACCCCGCCCGCTCCCGCCCGCGCCAGAACCCATGGCCGAGCCCAC
>MWBB01000208.1 GCA_002068835.1 Acidobacteria bacterium ADurb.Bin340
GGCATGGAAGCCACCCAGCGGGTGGCGGCCGTCCCGCCTCCCCCGCCGCTTCCCAGCATTCCGCCCCCGCCGCCCGTCCCCACCGCCGCAGCTCTCCCGTCGGCGCCTCCACCCCCAACCCGGCGTTCCAAGGCGCCCCTCCTCCTGGCTGCAGGGCTCGGCGCCCTGGTGGTGCTCGGGGGAGGCGGCTACCTGGCCTTCCGATTCCTGCGTCCCGGGTCCCCAGCGGTCGATGAGGCCGCCCAGGGCCTCGTCGAATCCCCGGCGGGAACCGCCCTGGCGGAGCCCCTTCCCGCGGAGGCGAGCCGTGCCGCCGCCTCCGCGCCTCCATCCCTCCAGACGCCCGATCACGAAGGTTCAGACGCCGCGGCTTCGGCAGGAGATGATCCCGAACCCCAGCCCGTGCAGGAACGACGGCCGCCCGAACCCCGCACCATCGACCAGCCCGAACGCTACCAGCCGGAAAACCTCGAAAAACTGGAGGTTCATGAGCGCACCAACCTGGGGATGGTTTCCCTCAGCGAGGCCATCCGGCTGGCCGACAAGGATCCCGATCGGGCCGTCTACGGCTTCCGCCAGGCCTTGAAGGCGGACCCCGGAAATGCCAATGCCCGCGCATGGCTGGGGACCGTCCTGCTGGACCAGGGGCGCTACATGGAAGCCCAGCGAGAGATTCGCGAGGCCCGCCGCCAGGGGCAGCTGGACGCCATGATGCGCAACCCCCGGTTCCGGGCAGCCTTCCAGAAGGCCCGCCTGAACAACAAGCTGGCGGCGGAGGATTGAGCGTGCCCTCGCCCCTCGAAGGGCGCCTCGGCTACCGATTCCGCAACCAGGCCCTTCTCCGGCAGGCCCTGACGCACCCCTCCAGCGGGGTGCAGCCGGACAACCAGCGGCTGGAATACCTGGGCGATGCCCTGCTCCGGGCTGCCCTGTCCCGGCTGCTCTACCGCGAGAAGCCCGCCTGGAACGAGGGCGCCCTGTCCAAGCTCCAGCACCTCCTGGAAAGCACCGAGGCCCTCTGCGCCTGGGGCGAAGACCTGGATCTGGAACTGCTGCTTCCGTCCGGTGTGGATCCCCGGCGCCAGAAGACCTCCTTCCGCAAACCTCTGGCCGATGCGGTGGAGGCGCTGCTGGCGGCCCTCTACCTGGATGCCGAGGCGGTCGGCGAAGACGGCTTCGCCCAGGTCTGCGCCCGGGTGGAGGCCCGCTTCACGGCCCCGGTGCGGGAAGCCACGGAGGATGCCTGGAAGCATCACGATGCCAAGACCCAGCTCCAGGAGGAGGCCGCCCGGAGGGGACTCCCGGCACCCGTCTACACGCGGATCGGGCAGGAAGGCCCGGACCACGCGCCCCGTTTCCGGGTCCGCGCGGACGTGGGGCCCCACCAGGCGGAGGCCGTTGCAGGTTCCCTCAAGCTGGCCCAGGCCGAAGCCGCCCGGGCGATCCTGCGCCAAATGCCGACGGAGGAGGCCAGCCCTCGCATCCCCGGGAACGCCTCGGGTAAGATCCCCAAGGTGCGCCCGGGAAAGGTCCGCCCGTGAAGGTATTGCCCATCCTCAACATCCAGCAGGGCCGGACCCTCCCGGTCGATGGCTCATCGCCTACGGGTCCCGACCCCGTGGACTTGGCCTGCCGCCTGGCCCAGCAGGGATGCAACCGCATCGCCCTCACGGATGTGGATGCCGCACGGGGCACCGGCCACAACCGCGCCGTGCTGGCCCAGACCATGCGGGCCTTCCGGCAGATCCACCCCAAATGCTGCATCCAGGTGGGCGGCGGCATCCGGGCTTCGGATCAGGCTCAGTTCTACCTGGACCACGGAGCCACCTGGCTGCTGGTGGGCACCGTGCTCCACCGGCTTCCGATGGTGATGGACCAGATGCTCGCCCGGTTCAGGGACCATCTCACGGCCAGCATCGACGCACGGCAGGGCCAAGTGCTGGCCTCGGGCTGGGCCCAGCCCGCAGGCCCCACGCCCGAAGCCCTGGCCCACCGCCTGAGGGAGCGGGGGTTCCGCCGCATCCTGTTCACCGACATCCCCCCGGATCCCGATGCGGAGCCGGATTTCGCCACGGCCCATCGGATCCTGGGCGAGGCCCGGGTGCCGGTATTCATGGCTGGCAGCCTGCGTACCCGCGCTCACCTGGAACAGGCCGCAGCCGTTCCAGGCCTTCAGGGCGTCTGCGTGGAAGCCCAGCTCGTACTCGACTGCCCCGGGCTGCTTTCGGCCTCGGCCCAGCCCACCTGCGCCTGAGCGATCCATGGCCACGCCGGAACCCGCCTTTCTCGCCGAGCTGACCGAAGCGGATCGCGCCCATTTCCGGAACCTGGCCCTGCTGCGCCCCCAGCTGCCCTCCGAGGGGCAGCTCACCCTGGTGGAGGGCCTGGCCCACAACCTCGTGCAGCCCCGTCTGCTCACCCTCATCGCCCGCACGCCCCACTGGCTGATCCACCCTCCGATCCTGCAGGCCCTGGCCGCCAACGAAGCCACGCCCGAAGCCCTCCGGCGGGACCTGGAGCTGGCCGTGTCCCTGGTGGACCTGATGCACACCATGGATCGGGCCCCGGTGGACGAGAAGGAGGAGCGGGCCGAGATGGCCAAGGCCGTCTACGCCCAGCTCCCCGGGGAGCTGAAACCCATCGTCAAGGCGCAGCTCAAGCAGCTCGCCCGCCAGGTGAACCCCACCGGCGCCACCCAGGAGCTTCCGCCCCTTCCCACGGACGACGAGGACTGGGAGTCCCTCACCACGCCACCCTCCCGCCCCGAATCCCCCTCCGCCAGCCGGGTGGAGACGTCGAGGGACGAGCTGCTGGCCCGGGCCGCCTCCACCCATGTGCTGGAGGAACTGCTGGAGAGCCTGCTTCACGCCGACGAAGGCGTGCGCCGGGCCGCCCTCCACAATCCGATGGTCTCGGAGGAGGTGCTGGCGGCAGCCGTCCAGCGCTCCCGGGAGCCCGGCCTCTTCGAGGAGGTCTACGGCGAAGCCCGCTGGTATTTCCGGGAGCCCATCCGCGAGGCCCTCTACGACGCTCCGGCGCTTCCGGTCCCGTTCGCCAAGAAGCTGCGTGTGAGCCGCGACCTCCTGGCCACCCTCACCCGCGGCGCCCAGAGCCCCCAGGACCTGAAGCGCATGGCCTCGCTGTTCATCCAGCTCGACGAAGGCGAATACCAGTTCGTGACGTTCTGGGCCAAGCGCAGCGCGCCGAACCTGCTGCGCGTCATCAAGATCTTCTACGACCGCCAGCAGCGTCGGCGGACCACCCAGGCCAGCGGCCTGGCTCCCCAATCCGAGGGCCGCTGGGCATCGCTGGAGGAGCGGGTCTTCATGGCCAACCAAGCCAACCAGCCCGAGCAGATGATCGCCGCCCTGCGGGATCCCGACCCCACCGTCTTCACCGTGGTGCTCGAGAACCCTGGCCTGACGCCCCGGGAACTCCTGGCCGCCATCCCCGCCCTGGACCAGGCCCGGGTCGAGCGCCTGGCCCACCACTACACCTGGGGGGAACACCCGGCCATCCAGGAGGCCTTGCTGCACAATCCTTCGCTTTCCCAGGCGACGGCCCTGCGCCTGCTCCCGGCCCTGACCAGCACCCGGGCCCTGCTGGACTTCCTGCGGGATGGCCGCCTGCCCCACCTGGAGGTGCGCCAGCAGGCCCTGGAGCGCCTTCGGGGCCTCTACCTGGCCATGCCCGTGCCCCAGCGCATCGTGGCGCTGCGGGCCAGCGGTGGCGAGCTCATCCGGCACCTGCCCCAGGAAGTGCTGAAGGATGAGGAATGCCTGAGGCTGCTCGTGGGCGACCGGCAGGTGGATCCCAGCATCCTGCTGCGGCTGGCCCGCAACAAGCAGACGCCGCGCCCCATCCTGGAAGCCATCGCGGCCCATCCGACCCTCATGGCCCACCCGGCGATCATGTCCGAGCTGCTGCTCAACCCCAAAACGCCTCGGGAATCCGCCATTCGCATCTGGGGACTCCTTTCCGACAGCGAGCAGCAGCAGTTGCTTCGCAGCCCCCATCTGCCTGCCACCCTGCGCCATCTGGCCGAAGCCTAAGCCCCGGGGCCCGCTGGGCGTAATACCCCCGCCTGG
>MWBB01000209.1 GCA_002068835.1 Acidobacteria bacterium ADurb.Bin340
CCGTGCCCCCTGCGTTCAGATTGTTGTAATCCGCCGGAGCATTGGATTCACCGGCCTGAGGCATGGCCCAGGCCAGCAGGAAGCTCGGAGATCCGGTGAAGCCCGCCAGCGGGGCCGAAACACCCGCACCAGGGGCCTTGAATACGACCGGAGCCGGCGTGCTGCCATCGGTGCTCGCCAGGATGCGGAACTTGATGTCCACCTGGCCCCCGGAGGTGGCCTGGGTCACCGAGGCGACCTGGTAGGTGAAGGTGGTCAAGCCCAGGCGGATCGATGGATTGTGGGCGGTGATGTTGTCCGTGTAGTGGGCCGCCTTGATTTCGGCAGGGTTGTGGCAGATTGCGCAGGTGCTGTCGTCGGTGCGGACCTGGCCTGCGTGGGCGACGGCGAAATCGAGGCCATCGTGGCAGCTGCCGCAGGCCATCCGGCTGGGCTTCTGGTTCCAGTGCTCGCCCTGGGCCGTGGCCTTCGGGTCGGAGGAAGCGCCGGAGTGGCACTTGGCGCACATCTTCTGCCCACCGCCGAGCATGGAGTAGCCGAGTTTGTCGAAGGCGATGCCGGCGTAGTTGTAGCCATCCTTGCTCAGTTCCTTGCCCATGTGGATGAGGTGGACCATGGGCGCCATGTCGCCAGCGGCGTAGTTGGCGAAGCGGTAGGTGTTGCCGCTGTAGCCGGTGGCCGTGGTCGTGGCCTGGGGCCGGTCGTACTTGCGCTGATCGGTGTGGCAAACCACGCAGTACTGCAATTCCACCCGCCCGCCACCGTGGAAGGCCAGCTTGTCGTGGCATTCATTGCACTTGCCGATGTGGCCGATCTCGCGCACGGCTGGGCTGGCAGCTCCCGTGGCAGGCACGAAGTCGTAGACCACGTTGATGGGATTCTCGAGGTTCACGGCCTCAGCAACGGTGGCGCCTGTCGGCGTGTTGCTGCCGGTGCCCCGAGCGGCGCCCGAGAACTGGATCGTGATCCGGTGGGTGAGGTTCGGATCGTAGGTGACATTGCCAAGATCAGCCTTGACCTTGGTTCCCGAGAACGCGAACCCGTCCAGGAATGCCTGCGTCTGCGCGATGTTGCGGTAGAAGGTGTACCGGTAGGTCCCGTCCCCGTTGTCCACCAGGGTGCCCGTGTTGTCCGTGGTGGGTCGCGTCGGGGCCATGGGAACCGCAGAGCCGTCGGAGGCCTTGGTGGCCGGCATGCTGGTGACGATGTAGCTCACCCACTTGCTGGGCGCCTTGGTGGCCGCATCCTCAGGCACCCATTTCGCGATGGCGAAGCTCAGGTTGGTGAGCGCGGGCACCGCGGGGATGTTGCCGCTGCGATCCGGCCCCTGGGAAGTGAAGCCGAGCCCCTTGATGCCGTTGCCGAGACGGTCCTTGATCTCGAAATTCACCACGGGCGCTCCGCCCATGGTCACACCCGTGACCCGCCCCTGGGGCTCCAGATCGGCCCACTGGTCGGGAGTCATGGTGGAGGCATCCACCACGGAGGTCACGCCCGGGGTGCCATCGGTGCCATCCGTCCCGTTGGTGCCATCGGTGCCATCTCGGCCATCAGCACCCCGGCATCCCACGATCACGAAAGCCATCAGGGCCGCTGCGAGGAGGCCGCCGATCTTCTTGAGGGGCCTGGTTTCCATGCTGGATCCTCCTATGTTTGAGGCATTCCGGAAGGGTGAAGGAAGCATTCGAAGGTTCAAACGGGGCGTTTTCGCGGCATCAGACAGCAAGCTCACCTCCCGCCCTCGGCCAGGGATCCCGCAACGGGGCCTCCCAGATTCCGGTCATGGCAAAGGGTGTTGTTGTAGCAGCCCGGCTGGGCGCCGACCGCAGGCGGCGTGGCGGGCACCCGGGTGGAGTTCGCACCGTTCAGATGGCACGCCGCGCAGGCGGCAGCGTTGTCCTCGTGGGTGAAGGCGTGGGAGGAAACCCCCGCGTTGCCTCCCAGCCAGGGGCGGTCCGGGTGGGGCGCCTTGGTGTGGCAGGTGAAGCAGGAGGTCGCCGTTCCCAGGCCCTGACGGTAGTCGGACCCGTGGCAGGTGGCGCAGTTGGAGAATCCGGCGAAGTCGCTGGGCTGAGCCTGGGCACCGAGGCGGCCATGCTGCAGGCCCGCCACCCAGCCCGTCGGATGGTCCGGGCTGGCGTGGCACTTGAAGCAGCTCACCTTCGAGATGCCGCCGGCCTGGGCCGGATCCGTGGTCGATCCGTGGCAGGTCCGGCACTTGGCAGGATCCTTGGTGTAGGCCTCCCAGTGGGTCTGGGCCCAGCCCGCAGGATGGTTGCCGCTCACCGGGTCCAGGCTGGGAGCCTGGGACTGGGCATCGCTGCACGCCGTGGCCAGAGCCATCAGCAGCAGGGTGCAGGCAGCGAGGAGGGTGGTCTTGAAACGCATCATCGCATCCCCCTACCGATGGCAGGCACGGCACTTGTCGTTGTTGGCGCGGCCGTGGCACTTGTAGCAGCCTGTGGGATCCACCTTGCCCTCGATGCGGTGCAGCGTGAGGTACCCGGCCCGGTGGGGCATGGCCCGGTCCGGACGATCCCCGAGCTTGGTGGAGGGCGTCATCGGCGTCTTGCCCGCGTGGCAATCCGTGCAGAACGACGGTGCGTGGCAGGTGGCGCAGGCCTGGGCCCCTTGGCCCGCCTGGGCGCTGTGGTTCTTCACGAAGGCTTCGGTGTGGTCCAGGGCCGCGAAGGTCTTGCCGCTGTCCTTCATGGGCTCGGCACCGTGGCAGGTGGTGCACACGGGGCGGCCCGGGTCCAGCGCCTGGGGATGGCTCACGGCATGGCTGTCGGCTTCGGACACGATGGAGCAGGCCGTGAGCGCCGCCAGCACCAGGGCCACCGCCAGCGAGAGAAGAGGTGATCTGCGGCTCACTTGGAACCTCCCTTGCGGCCCAGGCCGAACCGGTATTCCACCCTCACCAGCCCTCGGGTCTCCGTGCGGAAGAGGGGATTCGAACCCACCCCCAGGTCCCCAGAGATCTTCAGGTTCTCGGTGGGCTTCCAGCCCAGGGAGGCCACCACCTCGTAGGCGTTCGACTTCCCGTTCAGGTTCGGGTTCGCTTCGTCATCGAAGGATTGATAGATGCCGTCCACGCTGGCGAAGTAGCGCCCCAGCTCATAGGTGGCCCAGGCACGGAGTTCGTTGTGGGACAGGCCGTAGGAGGCCATCTGGGCGCCGGGAGCCAGCACATCGTCGGCATCCACGCGGTGGAAACCGAAGCCCGTCTGCAGCTTCTTCTCGGAGAACAGCCAGCGGACCTCGGCCCCCATGCGGTTCGCATCACCGTAGGATTCCCGGCGGGTGTGCCGGTAGTCCGCCGTCACCTGCAGCCCATCCATGGCCTGCCAGACCACCTTGCCGCCGTAGGCATTGAACTTCCCGCGCTCGTCCTGGCGGAAGAGGCTCGGCAGGGTGGTGCCCGCGAAATAGGCCCGGAAGTTCCGTTCGGTGAAGGCGCCCGAAACAGAGACCGTCTCCACCACCTTCACCGACACGTTGTAGTCGTGCTCCGCAACGCGGGAGGGATCCTCCAGCCCGGGCAGCGTTTCGGGGTGGCTGGCAACATCGAAGAGGGTGCGGCCCGTCAGATCGAACCGGGCATGGGGAGCCACATGCAGGTCGACGCCCACCTGCTTGCGCGTGAAATCGTAGAGGGAAGGCTGATCGAGATCCCCAGCGGTCTTGGTGCCATCCTGCAGGTAGGACACGCCGAACTCGCCCACCTTCGGCACCCGGTACCCCACGCGGGTCCCGAAGATGAAGTCCCGCTGGAACTCGTAGTCCTCGCGGTCTGCAGCGGGCAGATTCCCGTAGTGCACCGGCCGACCGGCGAAGGCGGACACGGTGAAGCCCCCCTTGAGATCCGTCTGGGCGCTCACGCCATCCACCTGCTCGAAACCGCCCGTCTGGTGAATGGCGAACCGCCCGGCCTTGATCTCGGCATTGGCGGTGGCGAAGCGGTAGCGCAGGTAGCCGTAGGTGAGATCGCCGTCCCCCTTCT
>MWBB01000210.1 GCA_002068835.1 Acidobacteria bacterium ADurb.Bin340
CTCCAACAAGCTGGATCCGGCCGCCATGACCACCTTCAAGGTGGACCTCGCCTCGGGGACCATGCAGCCCCTGGGCGCTGCGGGGGACTACCACCGGGGCGCTGTGGTATCCGAGAACGGCGAGAAGGCCGCCTTCAACGCGGGGAACTGGGCCCGGCGGCCGGAACTGCAGGTGGTGGCCGTGGCCTCTGGGCAGGCTCGCGTGCTCACGGAGAGCCATGACAAGGCCTGGGATCGGGTGAACGTCCTCCGGCCCGAGCGCTTCAGCTTCAAGAACCGCCATGGCGACACGGTGGAGGGCTACCTGTTCAAGCCGAAGGGCTGGAAGCCTTCGGACCGCCGGCCTGGCGTGGTCTATGTCTACGGCGGCCCTCTGGGGAACCGCCGCACGGTGGAAGTGGACAGCTTCCAGCCCACGGCCTACATGTTCGGGATGTACATGGCCGCCCGGCACGGCTATGTGATGGTGGCAGTGGATCCCCGGGGGCAGAGCAACGCGGGCCGGCGCTTCGCCGGAGCCAACTGGGAGCAGCCGGGCCAGCCTCAGACGGAGGATCTGGAGGACCTGGTGAAGCACCTTTCCAGGGGCCACGGCGTGGACCCGGAGCGCCTGGGCCTTACGGGCTGGAGCTTCGGCGGCTTCCAGACCCAGTACACGATGTACACCAAGCCGGATCTCTTCGCCTGCGGCATCGCCGGGGCCGGGCCCACGGAATGGGAGAACTACAACAGCTGGTACAGCGGGCGCACCATCGGGAAGGTGGACCGCGCCAAGCCGGTGCTGCGCAAGCACAGCCTCCTCCCCCTGGCGAAGGGCCTGAGGAAGCCCCTGCTCCTGGTCCATGGCATGGCCGATCCCAATGTGCTCTACCAGGACACGGTGAACGTCTACCGGGCTCTGCTGGAAAGCGGAAAGGAATCCCTGGTGGACCTCTTCCTGGATCCGGAAGGCCAGCACAGTCTAGGGGGGGCCGTGAAGGCCAAGGGCTGGCACAAGAAGTACGAGGCTTTCTTCCTCCAGCACCTCGGCAAGGCTCGGTAGGAGTTCCCATGCACGATCCCTTTCCCCGCGGATTCGCCAGCGACAACGCCGCCGGGGTCCACCCGGCGGTGATGGCCGCGATCCAGGCCGTGAACCACGGGCACGCCTTGGCCTACGGCGAGGATCCCGTCACGGCCCGGGCCCGGGCGGCCTTTGATCGCCTCTTCCGGCGGCCCGTGGCCACGCACTTTGTCTTCAACGGCACCGCCGCCAACAACCTGGCCCTGATGGCCTTCGCCAAGCCCCACGGCGCCGTGCTCTGCTCCGAGGTGGCCCATGTGCTGGTGGATGAAAGCACGGCCCCGGAGCGCACCCTCGGCATGCGCCTGAAGCCCCTGCGCACGGTGGATGGCAAGATCGATCCCGGGGCCCTGGAAGCGGCCCTGGGCCAGGGCCACGGGGTGCACGGCGCGCTGCCCGTGGCCCTCACCCTCACCCAGCCCACGGAGGTGGGCACGGTCTACACCCGGGCGGAACTGCAGGTCTTGATTGATTTAGCCAAGGCCAACGGCTTGGGCGTGCATGTGGACGGCGCCCGCCTGGGCTGCGCCGTGGCGGCGCTGGAGGCGGATCCGGCGGAGCTGCTGGCGGGCGTGGATGTGCTCAGCTTCGGCGGCACCAAGCAGGGGATGCTTCTGGGCGAGGCGGTGGTCTTCCTGAACCCGGCCCTGGGCGCGGAGTTCCCCTACTGGCAGAAGTGCGGCATGCAGCTGGCTTCCAAGATGCGCTTCGTGGCGGCCCAGTTCGAGGCCCTGCTGGCCGGAGACCTCTGGATTGCCAACGGCCGCCACGCCAACGACATGGCCGCCAGGCTCGAAGCGGCCGTGAAGGATCTCCCGGGGCTCTCCGTGGCCTACCCCCGCCAGGCCAATGCCGTGTTCGTGAAGCTGCCCAAGGCCGTCATCGCGCCCCTGCAGGCCGAAACCTTCTTCTGGCCCTGGGACGAGGCCGAAGGCATCGTCCGCTGGATGTGCGCCTTCGACACGGAGCCTTCGGACATCGAGACCTTCGCGGCTCAGGCGGAGGCCTGCCTCATCCGATCTTGAGGATCCGGCGGACGATGGGGGTGATGCCAGCCACGAAGAACTCGATGGCGATCACCATCACCACCAGCCCCATGAGGCGCAGCAGCACCTTGTTGCCCGTTTCGCCGAGCCGGGGCAGGATCCGGGAGGCCCCCAGGAAGGCCAGGGCCACCAGGGTCATCACCCCGAGCACCATCACGAAGAAGACCGCCTTGTGGGCCAGGGTGGAAGCATCGGCCCACATCACGATGGCGTTGGTGATGGCCCCGGGGCCGCAGATCAGGGGAATGGCCAGGGGCGTGACCGTGATGTCCTTGGCGAAGGCCTGGACTTCGGCCGGATCCTCCATCTTCACGCGCACCAGCCGGGCCTGGAGCATGTCGTAGCCCATCATGAAGAAGATCACGCCGCCCACCACCCGGAAGCTGTCCACGTTGATGGAGAAGAACCGGAAGATGAACTGGCCCGCCAGGGCGAACATCACCAGCGTGAGCATGGCGATGCCCGTGGCCCGCAGGGCGATGGCCCTCCGTTCCCGGGGTTCCAGGTCCCGGGTGAGCCCCAGGAACACCGGAGAAAGGCTCAGGGGATTGATGAGGGAGATGAAGCTGGTGAAGAGCATCAGGGCGTATTCGATGAGCGGCATGGGGGCTCCGGCGGGCCCGCCCGGGGTGGAGGGGCCTGCCCATCTTCCGGCAGCCGGGCGGCGGATCGCCACGGGATTCGATGGGCCCGGCCGTTCCCGGCCGCTGGGCTATCCTGGAGCTTCGGAGGCAGCATGCTGAAACTGGCGGTCGTCGGGGCCCAGACCCTGTTGGGGCAGGAACTGGTGCAGGTGCTGGAGGCGAAGGAGGCCTCGGTGCTGCCCCTGGCCACCGGGGCCCTCAGCCGGGAGCAGGAGGAGGCCGACCTGGTGATCTTCGCGCCGGAACCGGCCCTGCTCCAGGGACTGGATCTGGTGATCCTGGCGGATACGCCCCAGGCTCCGGACATGCTTGCGGGGTTCACGGGACGCATCCTGGACCTGCGTGAAACCCCGGGCGAAGGGCTGGAGCCCTGGCCCCTCACGGGCGCCTGGCCTGCGGAGCACCGGATGCTGCGGGGGCGCCCCGCCCTGGAGCAGGTGTTGAGCCTGCTGCCGACCCTTGTCCGCGGGTTCGGCGATGTGGCGGGCACCCACCTGCGCAGCGTGGCCTGCCTGGGGCAGCGGGGCCTGGAGGGCCTCAAGGCCCAGAGCGTCACCGTGCTCAAGGGGCACGATCCCGACACCACCGATCTGGGCTACCGGGCGGCCTTCGAGGTGGTGCCCCAGCCGGCCCGGGGCAGTCTGGTGGAGGTCCGGGTGCCGGTCTTCCATGGCGATCTGCTGATCCTTCACCTCCGGGCCGAAGCCGAACGTTCCCTCCAGGCCCAGGCGGCTCCCGAAGGGGTGCGCTGGGTGGAGGCGCCACCCACGAGCCGCGACGTGGCCGTGAGCTCGGACCTTCTGGCCCATCTGGCTCCGGGGGCCACGGAATCCACCGGGGTGCTGACCCTGGGCTTCGATCCCATCCTGTGGGGCGTGCTGCGGCCCGTGATGCGCCTGCTGGAGCTCTGAGGCCACCGTGGCCCGCCGTCTGGACGAACCCCAGGGGCGCGGGGAGTTCTTCACCTCCCTGGGCAGGCTCCTGGGGGGCTTCGTGGCGGGCCAGGTGGAGGAAGCGGTGGTGGGCAGCGGGCCCAAGCTCCTGCGGCCCCCCGGCGCCCTGCCGGAATTCGCCTTCCTCGCCGCCTGCACCCGCTGTGACCGCTGCCTCCAGGCCTGTCCCCAGGCCGCGATCCTGAAGGCCTCGGGCCGAGCCCGGCTGGCGGTGAACACCCCCTACCTGGATCCCAGGGCCATGGCCTGCTTCCTCTGCACGGGCCTGCCCT
>MWBB01000211.1 GCA_002068835.1 Acidobacteria bacterium ADurb.Bin340
TCGTATTTCACCCCGCTGAAACTGCTCTGATAGGACTGCCCCGCCAAAGGGAGCACTCCGGCCGCCAGGCCCATCACGCAAGCGAGCCGCCTCAGGACACGCAGAACCACAGAACCTCCGCAGAGCGATTGGGCGGCCTGGAGAAGAAGCGAGGCTTCTCGGCAAATCCAACCCGGCCGGAAACATGGATGATTGATCCACAGCCTACCTGGGTCGAATCGCCGCTGTGAAGGGCAGGAGCACCTCAAGACGAACATCACAGTCGACCCCATTGAGGCTCTGGAGGCGATCATGTGTGGCCAACGATCTGATGATCGAGGCCGCCCTGATTAGGGCAGACCCGGCTCAACAGTGCTTGCATTCGGGGTCCCTTGCCGCGGCGCGCAAGGTGCCCCGGTTACAGATTTGAGTACACCCCCCTCGAAGCAATGGTCACTCGCTGGTGCTTTTTGGGTCATTTTCTGGTCTTTTGTGTCATTTTTTGGCGCCCTCATCCCATCCCAGGGCCAGATCACCAGACAGGGAAAAGGCCCGGAAACCTAGTGTTTCCGGGCCTTTTCGGTTGGTAGCGGGGACAGGATTTGAACCTGTGACCTTTGGGTTATGAGCCCAACGAGCTACCGGACTGCTCCACCCCGCGGCAGGAATGTAAGTATGCCACCCGAGTGGAGGCAAGGCAAGGAGGATTGTTGCGGTAGGCTGGGGGTCTTCCGGATTCCGCCATGCTTCGACGCTTGTTCGCCGTTCTTTGCCTGTGGGTGCTACCGCTGGGGGCTTCGGGCCCGAAGTGGTCGCTGGATCGGTGGTTCGATTCGCCACGATCGCCCCGGATCGCCAACTATCACATCCAGGCGACCCTGGATTGGCAGGCCAAGCGGCTGGACGGGAGGGAGACCCTCTCCTGGCGCAACACCGGAGCCGTCCCGACCCGGGAGCTGCCGCTGCACCTCTACATGAACGCCTTCAAGGGCCCCCAAAGCCGGTTCATGCAGGAGGGCGGCCTGAGGTCTTCGCGGCGGCGGTCCGGGCAGCCGCAGGACTGGGGCTACTGCCACCTGAAGGAAGTGAGCCTCAATGGCCATGCGCTCCAGGGGCATTTCGGCGAAGACGAGACGGTCTGGTGGGTGCGCCTCTCCGAGCCCGTGGCGCCCGGAGAAACGATCCGCCTCCAGATTGCCTGGGAGACGCAGTTCCCAAGGGTGACCGCCCGCACGGGCTGGTCCGGCCACTTCCTGATGGGAGCCCAGTGGTTCCCGAAGGCGGGCGTGTTCCAGGGCGATCGCTGGGCCTGCGCGCCCTACCACGCCCATACGGAGTTCTTCGGGGATTTCGGTACCTACGATGTGGAGTTGTCCCTGCCCAACGGGCTCCTGCTGGCCCACACGGGCACCCAGGTGAATTTCCAGAGCGCCGAGGATGTGACGAAGGATCCGGACCGTCCTCTGAACGTGATCTGGAAACTGCACGCGGAGGATGTCCACGATTTCGCCTGGGCCGTGATGCCGGCCCGCAGCTGGTCCTACCAGAAGTACGAATACCGGGGCGTGCAGATCTTCTACTTCTTCCAGGGCCCCAACGTGGACAACCTGCCGCGCCAGCATGAGGCGGTCAAGGCGGCGCTGCGCCATGGAACGGAATGGGCCCTGCCCTACCCCTATCCGGTGTTGACCGTGGTGGATGTGCCCCCGGAAGCCCACGGCGCCGATGGCATGGAATACCCCACCCTCGTCACGGCGTCCTCCGTGGCCTTCGACCCCTTCCGCTTCCGCTTCGCCCCCGAGCTGGTGACCGTCCACGAAGTGGGCCACCAATGGTTCCAGGGAATCCTGGCCTCCAACGAGGTCGACGAGCCCTGGCTCGACGAAGGGCTCACCAGCTGGTTCACGCATCGGGTCATGGAACGGACCTATCAGACCCTCTGGGGCACCCGCCGATTCCAGATCGGCACCGAATTCGGCGAGTGGATCGGCTACGGAGGCGAACGTTCCTGGGACCCGATCACGACCCCGGGACCGCGGATGCGGAACGGGTGGTCCTACACCACCGCCGCCTACAGCAAGCCCACCCTGGTGCTGCTGCAGCTGGAGGCCCTGCTCGGACGCCCGGTGGTGGAACAGGCCATTCGCGACTACGCACGGACCCAGGCTTTTGGCCATCCCACGGCTGCAGACTTCAAGCGGTCCCTGGAGCGGGCTTCAGGCCGGGATCTCTCGACCTTCTGGCGGGATTTCGTGGAGGGCACCGGTTCCCTCGATTACGCCATCGCCGAGGTGGAAACCACGGAGGTCATGCAGGGGGGCTGGATGATGCGGAACGGCCAGCGGGAATTCGTGCCGCCGCAGCAGGTTGCGCCCGGCCGCCGGGGCCGCATCGTGCTGGAGCGCCGGGGCGAGATCCAGGTCCCAATCACCCTCTGGGTGCGCCTGGAGGACCGCAGCGAACACCGCCTCTCCTGGGATGGCCAGTCGCGCTGGACCGCGTTCACCTTTGACCACCCCGTGGTGGCGGCCGTGCTGGATCCCGATGGGAATCACCCCATGCTCAAGGATCGTCTCCACGCCAGCTACACCCAGAGGCCCGTGCGCCGGGGGTTCCACTATTGGGGTCAGCTGGTCTGGGGCGGAGTGCTTTCCGTTCTTCAGGGCGTGGGCCTGGGCTGAACCCGAGCCGCATCCCCCATGCGGATGGAGGCGATGCATCCTTCGGCATCCACCTGCAGCTCAACGGGGAAGTAGACCAGGGCGCGTTCCTCGAAGGGCTGGCGACTGGCGGCGAGGAAACCTTTCAGCCCGGCCTGCTTGAATCGTTCCGCGATCGCCTGGCCTTCCCGAAGCTCCGCATCCCGCAGGAAGGGATCTTCCACGGATTGATCGCCGCGTCTGGAAGGCACGATCCAGAGATCCGCACCGGCAGGAACGGTCAAGGTTCCGCCCTCCGCGGGTTGCACTCGGACCCGAATACCCGGCCGTTCCGCCAGCACCAGCTCGGTGGCCGTCAAGTCGGGAAGGGTCCACAGCGGCAGGGTAGGCGCCGGCCCCCCCAGCAGCCCGAAGGCCCGCTGGAAGTCCACGAAGAGATCCGGAAGCGCATCGCCCCAGGCTTCCCGCAGGGCCGCGAAACGGTTTTCCGAACCTTCTGCCAGGGCGAAACAGAGGGCGTGCCGAAGGGCCCAGCCACGCACCACCGCAGGCCCATCCAGCTCCAGGAGCCGGTCCTCCCATGCCCGGCGGAGTCCCGCATGCCAGAGCCCCTGTCGAACCCTCCCCTGCCCCTCCTTCCAGAGCCGGAGGTGGGACCCCGCCCAGGCCAGATCCAGTGCTGCCAGGGCCTCGGGCGAGGGGCACGGCTCGCGCAGCAGAGCCTCCAGAGCCCGAACCTCCCGATCACCCCGGCTGCCCTTGGCGAAGGGATTTCGGGGATGCTCATCCAGAGCGACGGACCGCAACCAGGCCAACCCTGCGCGATCCCGAGGCGCCACCTTCGGGTCCGGGAGCGCCTGTCCCTCGTCCAGGGCCGAAAGCAGAAGCATTTCCGCATCGGGCAGCGCCAGGGGGGGATGAGACGGTGCAGCCAGGAGAACCAGGGCAGGCAGCACAGACAGCATGGGCACTCCGCTTCAGGTTTCGGAGAGAATGACAGGTCGGAGGCACCATGAACGAGGCCCAACTCCCCGTGGACCGCTTGGCCGTTGCCCTGGATGTCCCCTCGGCCCGGGAAGCCCTGGATCTGGCAGCACGGTTGAAGGGGCGCGCGGGGCTCCTGAAGGTGGGATTGGAACTGTTCTGCGCCGAAGGGCCCGCCCTGGTCCGGGAACTCCAGCGCCATGCTCCCGTCTTTCTCGATCTCAAATTCCACGACATTCCAACCACCGTCCGCCGGGCCCTGGAGGCCGTCCTGGAACTGAACCCCCGGCTGGTGAACATCCACGCCCAGGGGGGCCCCGCCATGATCGAAGCCGCCAAGGCTGAAGCCAACAA
>MWBB01000212.1 GCA_002068835.1 Acidobacteria bacterium ADurb.Bin340
CGTGCAGCAGCTCCCAGAGCACCACGCCAAGGGCAAAGACATCCGCCGATGGACCCGCCAGGATGCCCCGGATCTGCTCCGGGCTGGCGTAGCGGGGGCTTCCCATGAAGAAGCCCTCCTGGGTGAGGGGATCCGATGCGGACTGGGCCGAAAGGAGGGGCACCGGCCCGGTCTGCTCGTCCTCGGCTTCCAGCGGCAGGCCGGTTTCCCGGGAGGCCAGCAGGGCATCGAGTCGTGCCACGGGGCTGGAGGAGGATTCCAGTGCGCTGTGCCGGGCCAGACCGAAATCCAGGATCTTGACGCAGCCCTCGGCGTCCACCATCAGGTTGCTGGGCTTGAGATCCCGATGCACCAGCCCCTTGGCATGGGCAGCCTCCAGACCTTCGGCGGCCTCGCAGATGATGCGCAGCCGCGCACGCAGATCCAGGTCCGGCAGGGCGTTCTCGAGGGTGCGGCCCTCCAGCCATTCCATGGCCATGAAGGTGCCCACCTCCGAGTGCACCAGGTCGTACACTTGGCACACATGAGGGTGGTTGAGCTGGGCCAGGGCCAGGGCCTCCCGCCGGAAACGCTCCAGGGTGGCTTCGGGATCTTCGCGGCCGGGGCGCACGGCTTTCAGAGCCACATAGCGTTCCAGCAGGGTGTCCCAGGCCAGGTAGACCTCGCCCATGCCCCCCATGCCGGCCAGGCGGCAGATGCGGTAGCGATCCACCATCCGGCCTGGGTCCAGGATCTCCTTGACCGGCGAAACGGGCCGGGTAGGGCTTCCAGAAGGACCGGGGGAGGTTGGGATCATGGCGAAGGCGCGGCAATAGCACCGCATCGGCAGGGTTCCATCATGGCTCAAGCCCGCCATGAACCGGGTAAGCTCGAACCCAGACGGCCTTTCGTCCCCTTCACAGAGAGGAACCCATGCTGCTCCAGGAAGCCCTCAGCGCCGCCATCACTTATGAACACCGTGTGCGCGATCACTACGCCGACTGCGCCCAGAAGGCCACGGATGCGAAGGGGCAGCGGATCTTCGCGATCATGGCGCGCGAGGAGCAGGGGCACGTGGAGTACCTGGAGTCCCGCATGGCCGAGTGGAAGGCCACAGGCGAGGTGAAGGCTGCGGAACTCACGAGCATCCTGCCTTCTCCTGGCTGGCTTGAGCAGGAGGCCCGCAAGCTGACCCAGGGGGCCGGAAAGGCTTCCCAGGTCCTGCCGGAGATGGAATTCCTGAAGGAGGCCCTGGAACTGGAGCGGCGCACCAGCGCGTTCTATCGGCAGCTGGTGGGGGCCTTGGATCCCAAGTACCGGCCCCTCTTCGAGCGGTTCCTGGAAATCGAGGAGGGCCACGTGACCCTGGTGCAGGCGGAGATCGACGCCCTGGCGGGCCACGGCCACTGGTTCGACTTCATGGAATTCAGCCTGGAGAAGTAGCGCTTCGCCTGAGCGGAAACGGGCCCCTCGCGGGGCCCGTTTGCTTGGAGTGGATCGGCTCAGATTTTCGCCAGGGCCTGTTCCAGGTCGGCGATCAGGTCGTCGGCATCCTCCAGGCCCACGCTGATGCGGATCATGTTGTCCGTGATGCCCGCGTGCGCCTTTTCGTGGGGGGCCATGTCCGAGTGGGTCATGGCGCTGGGATGCTGGATCAGGCTTTCCACGCCGCCCAGGCTCACGGCCAGCTTCATGTGGTGGATGGCATCGAGCACCCGGAAGGCTTCCGCTTCGTTCCCCTTGACCTTGAAGGTGATGAGGCTGCCGGTGCCGCGGCACTGCTTCTTCCAGAGCATCAACTGCCGTTCTCCCGTCTGGGGCAGGCCGGGGTAGGAGAGGTCGTAGACCTTGGGGTGCTTCAGCAGGAAATCCACCAGCTTGAGGGCGCTCTCCTGCTGCTTCTCCATGCGGATCTGCAGGGTGGCCAGGCTGCGGTGGATCAGCCAGGTGGTGTCGGGATCCGCGATGGAGCCCAGGATGGTCCGGAAGACCTTCACCTGCCCCATGAGGGCCTTGGAGCCCATGGTGATGCCCGCCACCAGATCGGAGTGGCCGCCGAAGAACTTGGTGGCGGAGTAGATCACCAGGTCGGCGCCGTGCTTCAGAGGCTGGCAGAAGATGGGGCCCATGAAGGTGTTGTCCACCATCAGGATGATCTTGCGGTCCGGGGTCGAATATTGGTCGGCCAGTTCGCGCGCGGCTTCGATGTCGGAGATCACGATGGTGGGGTTGGCGGGGCTCTCCAGGTAGATGGCCTTCACCGTGGGATCGCCCTGGATCAGCGCCTCCATATCGGCCTTGGTGGCGCCCGCGGGGAAATGCTTGGTCTTGATGCCGAAGAGCGGCAGCATGTGGCGGAAGAAATACTCCGTTCCACCGTAGACCGGATCACTGAAGACCAGGGTGTCGCCAGGGCGGAGGAACGCGAGGCAGGTGCTGCTCACGGCTCCCATGCCGGAGCCGAAGATGGCGGCTTCCTCGGCGCCATCCCAGCAGACCACCTTGTCTTCCAGGATCTCGGTGTTGGGGTTGTTGACACGGGTGTAGATCAGGGCCGGGCTTTCGCCCTCCTTCATGGGCGAAAGCCCATAGGCGATCTCGAAGGCCCGCTTGCCTTCCTCGGCGGTTTTGAAGAGGAACGTGGACGTGCGGAAGACCGGCGGCACGGCGGCTCCTTCGGAGCGCTGCGGATCGTAGCCCTTGGAGAAGATCTCGGTCTGCGGCTTGACGGGACGGTGGTTCACGGGGGCCTCCACGGATTCGCCTGAGGGCGACGGAATGACGGTAGGATCCTGGTGGATTCGAGGCCACCGAATCCATTTCGGGAGATCGCCGTGCAGATCGAGCTGGACCGAATTGATTACGATATTCTTGATCGTTTGCAGAATAATGCTCGGATTACCAACAAGGAGCTGGCTGCGGCCGTTGGTTTGGCGCCTTCCAGTTGCCTGTCCCGGGTCCAGCGCCTGAGGGCCGAGGGCATCCTGGGCGAATCCCACGCTCGGGTGGCCCCCGAAGCCCTGGGCATCGGCCTCCAGGCTCTGGTGGCCGTGCGCCTGCGCCAGCACAGCCGCCAGCAGGTGAAAGCCTTCTGGAAGCATGCTCTTGGACTGCCGGAAGTCCTCGCGGTCTTCCACCTTTCCGGCGCCCAGGATTTCCTTGTCCATGTGGCGGTGCGGGATGCCGCCCATCTACGGGACCTGGCCCTGGATGCCTTCACCGCCCGTTCCGAAGTGGCCCACCTGGAAACCAGCGTGCTGTTCGATCACGCCGTGAAACCCGCTTTCCCGAACTTGAGGAAGACGACGACCTGACCCCGCAACGCAAAGGCCCCTGTTTCAGGGGGTCTTGCTGGAGTCAACGACAGGATCGCCTCAGCTTCATGGTTTGACGGAAGGCCCCGATTTCTTCCCCACCGGGCCCTGTCCTGGGGGAATATGTATGCACCATGCGAGATTTCAACGATTCGGACCAGGCCGTCAGGCTGATGCAGTTGCTCACGACGCGCTATGACTTCCTCGCACTGCTGGGGCGCGGTGGGTCGGGCATGGTGTTCGAAGTGGAAAACCGCCAACTGGGGCGGCGGGAGGCTCTCAAGTTCCTGAGCCGCAACCTGGGGCGCGACGGCCGTCAGCGTTTCATCCACGAGGCCAGACTCATGGCCGGGCTGGATCATCCGCACATCGTTCCGATCTACGCCTTCGGCGACGATGGAGACTGCCCCTGGTATTCCATGAAGCTGGTGGAAGGCCCCACCCTGGCCTCCTACCTCAAGGGCAACCCGCATCCCACCGCTCTGGAGGTCCTCCAGGTGGCCATCCCGGTGCTGGAGGCCCTGGCCCTGACCCACGGCCGGGGCATCATCCACCGGGACATCAAGCCCGCCAACATCCTGCTGGACCCCCAGGCGGGGCCGCTGTTGACGGACTTTGGCGTGGCCAAGATGGAGGGCGATCCGCTGACCACCGAGACAGGGATGCTGCTGGGCACGCC
>MWBB01000213.1 GCA_002068835.1 Acidobacteria bacterium ADurb.Bin340
CCACGATGGCCAGCGTGAGCCCTTTGCCGAAGCGGGCCAGGGCGCGGGTGAGGGGGGTTTCCAGTTCCGTGGTGCTGCGCAGGAGCGCCGAGATGCGTCCCAGCTCCGTAGCGCCGCCGGTGGCGACCACCACGCCCAGTCCTGTGCCGTAGGCCACGAGGGTGCCGCTGAAGCCCATGTTGCGCCGGTCCCCCAGATCGGTCTCCGCGGGAAGTTCCGAAGGATCCTTTTCCACGGGAAGGCTCTCGCCCGTGAGGGCCGATTCGATGGTGCGCAGTTCGCGGACTTCCAGCAGGCGCAGGTCCGCGGGGATCTTGTCGCCGCTCTGGAGGGCCACCACATCGCCCGGCACCAGATCCTCCGCAGGAACCTGGAGGCGCTGGCCGCCCCGGATCACGGTGGCGGATTCGGGGACCAGCGCGGAAAGTGCCTCGATGGCGCGCCCCGCCTTGTGCTCCTGCAGGAACCCGATGAGGGTGTTCAGCACCACCACGCCCAGCACCACCCCCGCATCCGTGGGCTTGCCCATCCCCAGGGCCAGGGCTGCGGCGCCCAGCAGCACATAGATCAGCGGGTTGTGGATCTGGCGGCCCAGGAGGGCCCAGGCGCCTTCACGACTGGCCCGAGGGAGGTGGTTGGGGCCCACCTGGGTTTTCCGTGCCTGGGCCTCCTGGAGATCGAGGCCGGAAAGGCCGCTGCCCAGGCCTTGGAGTGCGGCCTGGGCAGCTTGGGCGTGGAAGGGTGAGGCGGGGTCGTGCGCTGGAACCATGCTCAGAGGGTCTCCGCCGGGATGGGGTCGAAGTCGGAGGCGCGGTCAAGTTCCCGCCCCAGGGCGCGGGAGGCCCGGTCTGCGGCTCGGGCCACGGCGGCGAGCATGTCGGCTTCCTTCGCTTCCACAATCAGGGGCGCGCGGCCCTTGAGGGAGAGTTCAGCCTTGCAGCCCTTGTCCAGTCCGCCCTTGGGCCCGTTCTCGTCGAAGAGGCGGATCAGGATTCCCGTCACCGTATCGGCGCGGCGGCTGAGGGCGAACCGGAAACGGCGTTCCACCTGCTCCCGGATGTCGTCGGTGACTGTGAATCCGAGGCCCCTGATCTCGATCTTCATGCTGCCTCCTGTGCCTTGCGCGGGTGCGCATCCTCAGGATCAGCCCGGGGATCATATTTATCCAATAGATAAAATCTGTGAAAATATAAGATAAAATCTATGGATCAAGAGGCTGTCGTGACCTGGCTGAACTACCATCACCTGCGCTACTTCTGGACCATCGTTCGCGAGGGCAGCGTGACCCGCGCAGCGGAGGTGCTCCGACTGGCCCAGCCCACCCTGAGCGCCCAGATCCGCCAGCTGGAGGGAAGCCTGGGCGTGCGCCTCTTCGAACGGAAAGGACGTGGGCTGGTGCCCACCGAGGCGGGGAGAACGGTCTTCCGATACGCGGACGAGATCTTCACCCTGGGCCATGAACTGCGGGAGGCGCTCCAGGGGAGGGCTCCCGGGAAACCCTTGCCCTTCGTGGTGGGTGTTTCGGATGTACTGCCCAAACTGCTGGTCCACCAGCTTCTCCAGCCGGCCCTGGCGCTGCCGGAGCCCGTCCGGCTGGTGTGCCATGAGGATGGCCTGGACGCACTGCTGGAGCGCCTCTTCCGGTATGAGCTGGATCTGGTGCTGTCCGAGGCGCCTCTGCGGGGTCAGGGGCGCGGGCGCGCCTTCAGCCACCTCCTGGGGGCCTGCGGAGTGGATGTGTTCGGCACCCGTGCGTTGATCCGCCGATTCGGGGATGCTTTCCCGGCCTGTCTCCATGGGGCGCCCATGCTGCTTCCCTCCGAGGGTACGGCCCTCCGCGCCGGTCTGGAGCGCTGGCTTGGGCAGCGCGGCCTGCGACCCGTGATCCGCGGCGAATTCGACGACAACGCCCTGCTCAAGATGTTCGGCAGGGCGGGTGAGGGATTCTTTGCTGCGCCGGATGCGCTCTCTGCGGATCTGGCCCAGGACCACGGCATGGTGCGGCTGGGGGCTGCGGAAGGCATGAAGGCCCAGGTCTACGCCCTTTCCGCCGAGCGGCGCCTGGCCCATCCCGCCGTGCTGGCCATCCGCAAGGCGGCCCAGGAGGAGGTCTTTACCTGATCGCGAGGCCGGCTTCGAAGGCCCTCAGCTCCGCCAGGAAGCGCTCCGGTTCGTCCCACATGGGCCAGTGGCGGCTCTTGGGGAAGGGCACCACGCGCAGCCGAGACAGGGCATCCAGCCCGGCCTGCGTGAGCCGAGCCCGGGCCTTGATCGCATCGGATTCGGCAGGTCCGGCGGCGAACTGGGCCACCGGCAGCTTCAGGTCGGTTCGTCGGGAGCCGAAAGGATCCCGGATCATGCCCTTCAGGTAGGCCTGGAGAACCGGAACGGGCACCTGCAGGGCTTCGGCCACGATGCGGTCCCGCTGGGCTTCGTGGGCGGTCATGGAGCCGTAGAACCCTTCCAGCGTGGCGGAGGCATCCTTGTCCAGGCCCTGGAGGATGGGTTCCACGAGGGGGACTGGAAGGGCCGTCAGGAAACTGTCCACCAGCACCAGACCCCGGAACCGCTCGGGAGCTTCGAGCACCGCCAGCGCTGCGATGGGGCCGCCCATGCTGTGGCCCACCACGATGCAGGGAGCGATGCCTTCCCGGGCCACCAGCTCCGCAAGGTCCCGGGCGATGGCCCGGAAGTCCGCGCCGCCCTCCACCAGGGCGGGGCCGGGCCGCTCGCCGCTGCCCGGAAGGTCCACGCGGATCACCGTGTGGTCCCGCACCAGGGCGGCGGAAACCTCCTTCCAGACCTCCCGGTTGCCGCCGAAACCGTGGATGAACAGGATCCCGGGACCCTGGCCCTCCTTCGTATGGAAGGGCGGGGCGGCTTCCAGCCCCAGGGCCAGCAGGAGAACCGCAAAGAGGGTGCGAAGCATCGGAAACCTCCGTTCGCGTCAGTGGGTCAGGGGTTCCAGCTTGCCGCCGCGCTTCACGGCGAGGCGGATGGGACGAAGCGGTCCCTTGCGGGGCAGGGTTGCCTCCACCCACAGTTCCTCGTCTTCGGGGCGGAGGCTGGGATCGGGCACGCCTTCGGGGATGAAGCAGGCCAGAGGCGCCTCCAGACTCACCCGCCACTGGGTGGGATCGGTGCCCCGGAGGGTTTCCGGCAACTGGGCGTTGACGCGGGAAGGCCACGTCTCCGGGGTGTATCCGCGGGCCCGGCTCGGAGACGTGAGGGCGCGAGCCACCAAGCCTTCGGGGGTCGCCACAAGGGCCACCTGGAGGTCGTAGTCGGCCTGGAGGCGCCAGGGCTCCTCCTTCCGTTCCTCCTCCGTGAGGGGGGGCGGCAACTGGGCTCCTTCCACGGGCACCTCCACCCTCAGGCGCACGTAGCGGCCCCGGATGGGCAGGTCCGGATCCACGGGCGCGGTCTTGAGCCACACCCGGGGGCGCGTGGCGCGGTCCAACAGGAACTTGCCGCCCAGGCCGGCCACCAGGGCCAGATGGAGGGCGGCGAGGAGGATGGCTTTGCGGGTGGGGTTCATCGCGCGCCTCCCGCGAGCCGCGTGGAAAGACGGCGGCGCAGCCGCTCCAGCTGCCAGCCGCCCAGGAGGAAGAGCAGGCCGAGCCCCAGCAGCCCCAGGGATCGGCCCAGCTTGCCCATCACCTCGGCGAAGTAGAAGACGAACACCGTGAGTGCGAAGCCTGCGATGCCGAGGTTCAGCCGCTCCCGGCGACCTTCCCGCAGGCCCCAGGCCACCAGGCCCAGGCAGCCCAGAGCGGACCAGGCGTAGGCGGTCCACTCGCTGAACTGGATGAGGGCCAGGGGCAGAACCCACACCAGGGCCAGCAGGTTCCATCGCACCGCAGCGCCTCTCAGCCGCCACGCAACGATGATGGACAGCAGTTGTCCCATGAGCAGCGCCAGGGCCAGGTGGATCCAGTGGACACTCTCCCTGCCGATCAGGCGGGCGGGG
>MWBB01000214.1 GCA_002068835.1 Acidobacteria bacterium ADurb.Bin340
CTGGAGGGTTTCGTGCGACTGGGCCCCCCCCGCCAGGGGGTGCTGCGCACCCTGGCCTGGGAAGGCTACCGGGAGAAGGCCCTGGTGCTCTTCTTCCCGGGGCCCAACAGCACCACCGGCGAGGATGTCGTGGAGTTCCAGGTCCACGGGAACCCTCTGCTGGTGCGGCGCCTGCTGGAGCATCTGGGCCGGCGGGGCATCCGTCTGGCGGAACCCGGCGAGTTCGCCCGGCGGGCCCTCCTGAACGGCAAGGCGTCCTTGCTGGAGGTTGAGGCCCTGCGGGATCTGGTGGCCGCCGCCACGGACACCCAGCTCCGCCAGGCCCAGGCCGCCGGGGGCGGAGTACCGCCCTGGATCCCGGAAACCCGAGCCCGGCTGGCGCCCTGGATCGCCCGGGCGGAAGCCGTGGTGGATTACGGGGAGGACGAGGGCCTGTCCCTGGATCTCATCGCCCTGCAGGGCGAGGTGGCCGACCTCCGCCGCCTGTTCCACGTGGAACAGACCCGGTCCGAAGGGGCCCGCTGGCTCCGGGAGGGCCTCCGGGTGGCCCTGGCGGGGCGGCCCAACGCGGGGAAGAGCACCCTTTTCAACGCCCTGGCCAGAGAGGACCGGGCCATCGTCACGGACCTGCCGGGCACCACCCGGGACGTGCTGGAGGTCCGGGTGGATTTCGCAGGGCTGCCTCTGCGCCTCTTCGATACGGCGGGGCTCCGTTCCACGGAGGATCCCGTGGAACGCCTGGGCGTGGCCCGGGTGGCCCCGGTGCTGGCGGAGGCGGACCTGATCCTGCACCTGGTGCCCGTGGGCGATGCGGGCCCCGACCCGGCGGTGGCTGCGGCCCTGGAGCCCTTCGCGGGGCGGGTGCTGGAGGTTCGCACCTTCGCGGATGCGGGCGCGGTTGCCCCGGGCGAGGTGGCCGTTTCGGCCCTGGGCGGTCACCTGGAAGCCCTGGTCGAGGCCCTGAGGGAGCGCTTCCTGGGGGGGCAGGCGCCGGAAGCCTGCCTGGGGGCGTTGGCCACGGCCCGCCAGCGGGACCTGCTCCAGGAGTTGGTGGCCCAGGCGGACCTCCTCCTGGGCCTTCCAGAAGGCGCACCGCCGGAACTGCCGGCCTCCCTGCTCCAGGGCCTCTGGGGCCTGCTGGCGCGCCTCACGGGGGAGGATCGGGCCGACACGGCGCTGGATGCGCTCTTCAGCGGGTTCTGCCTCGGCAAATAGCCCCGGTCACGTAGGATGGAAGCCATGGAAACGCGCTGGGAAGCGGTCATCGGCCTGGAAGTTCACGTGCAGCTGCGGACCCGCAGCAAGCTCTTCTGCGCTTGCGCCAACGCGTGCGGTGGGGAACCCAACACCCGCACCTGCCCCGTGTGCCTGGGTTATCCGGGAACCCTTCCCACCCTCAACGATGGCGCGGTGAAGGCGGCCCTCGCCCTGGGCCTCGCCCTCGGGGCTCGCATCAATTCCGTGAGCGGCTTCGACCGGAAGCAGTACTTCTACCCGGACCTGCCCAAGGGCTACCAGATCACCCAGGCCCGGGTTCCCTTCGCCGAAGGCGGGTGGCTGGAGATCCCGGGGGATCCTTCGGCGCGGGGGTCCGATGCGCCCATCCGGGCGGGCCTCGTACGGGCCCATCTGGAGGAGGATGCGGGCAAGAGCTTCCACGAAGGTCCCTGGACCCTGGTGGACCTGAACCGCGCCGGGGTGCCCCTGGTGGAGGTGGTGGGGGCGCCGGATCTGCGGAGCCCCCTGGAGGCCTCCGAGTGGTTCAAGACCCTGCATCAGCTTGTGACCTACCTGGGGATCTGCGACGGCAACCTGGAGGAGGGCAGTCTCCGCTGCGATGCCAACCTCAGCCTGCGCCCCGCCGGAGCGGAAACCTTCGGCACCCGCGTCGAGATCAAGAACCTCAACTCCTTCCGGTTCCTGCGTCAGGCTCTGGATTTCGAGATCCAACGGCAATCGGCGCTGCTGTCGGCAGGGGGAACCGTGGTCCAGGAAACCCGGGGCTGGGACGAGAAGGCCGGGGAGACGCGCCCCCAGCGCACCAAGGAGGCGGCCATGGACTACCGCTTCTTCCCGGAGCCGGACCTGCCGCCCCTGGTGATCGACGCCGAGGAGCTGGAGGCGGCGAGGGCCGCCCTGCCCGAGCTGCCTGCTGCCCGGGCCGCCCGCTACCGGGCCGCTGCGGGCCTTGGAGCCGACGAGGCCGCCACCCTGCTGCAGAGCCGGGCCTTCGCGGATTTCTACGATGCCGTTGCGGAGGGCTCTGGCCATCCCAAGGCGGCGGCCCACTGGATGCTGGGGGAGGTGAGCCGCCTCCTGAACCAGCGGGGAACGGATCTGGACGGCCTGGGGTTGAAGGCGGGGGATCTGGCCCTCCTGGTGCGCCGGGTGGCCGAGGGCACCGTGGCCCACGGATCCGCCAAGGAGGCGCTGCTTCCGGCGCTCCTGGCAGGCGAAGGCGGGGTGGATGACCTCATCGCCGCCAAGGGCCTGGCCCAGGTCAGCGATCCGGGAGCTGTGGGTCGGGCCGTGGCGGAGGTGCTGGCAGCCCATCCGCAGCAGACCGCCGCACTGAAGGCCGGCCAGACGAAGCTGCGGGGCTTCCTGGTGGGCCAGGTTCTCAAGGCAGGCCAGGGCCGCCTGAGCCCGGCGGCCGTGAACGAGGCACTGGATGCGCTGCTGGCGGAGGGACGCGATGGTTGAGGAGCCGGAAGACGAGCTCACCCGGGTGGCCCTGGAGGATCCGGCTGCCGACGAGGCCCACGGGCCGGTGGATTCGGGCCCCACCCTCTGGCGGGTGGTCGCCCTGCTGACCTTCGCGGTGGTGGCCCTGGGGATCGTCTTCGGCCGTCGTTGAGGCGCGGTGCTATCCTGGCCCGCGCCACGCCTTTTCCGGGAGCAAGCATCATGGACCGCAGGACTTGGGGCCCCACCACCACCGCCATCCACGCTGGGCGTTCATGCCATGGCACCCGCGCCGTCACCTCCCCGATCTTCCAGACCTCCGTCTTCGAGCTGAAGGAGAACGCCGAAGGCGCCGAGTTTGCGGCCTCCATCGAGCCGGCCCAGTTCTACACCCGCTGGGGCAATCCCAATTTCAGCGAAGCGGAAACGGTGCTGGCGGCCCTGGAAGGGGCGGACCGGGCCCTGCTCACCAGCTCCGGCATGAGCGCCTTTGCCACTGTGTTCGAAACCTTCCTGAAGCCCGGCGACCATGTGGTGGTCCCGGCGGCCCTCTACCTGGGCACGGAGCAGCTCCTCAAGCGCTGGGAAGCCACCAAGGGCCTGCGTATCACCTGGATCCAGAACACGCTGGACCTGGACGAATGGGCGGCAGCCCTCGCGCCCGGCACCGCGATGGTGTGGATGGAAAGCCCCAGCAACCCCACCCTGGCCATCACGGATGTGGCGGCGGTGGCCCGGCTGGCCCGGGACCGGGGCATCCTGGCCGTGGCCGACAACACCTTCGCCTCCCCCATCCTCACCCGCCCCTGCGACCTGGGCTGCGACCTGTCCGTGTCCAGCGCCACCAAGTACCTGGGCGGTCATTCGGACCTGGTGCTGGGGGTGATCACCGGGCGCGAGGAGGCCGTGGTCCGCTGTTGGGAGGTTGCCAAGATCACGGGCCCCACCCCGGATCCTTTCGCCGCCTGGCTGCTGCACCGGGGCCTCAAGACCCTGCACCTGCGCGTGCGCCGCGCCTCGGACAACGCCCAGTCCCTGGCCCAATGGCTGCTCTGGCAGTCCCAGGTGGCCCGGGTGGACTATCCCGGCCTGCCGGACCATCCGGGCCACGCCGTGGCCGCCCGTCAGATGGACGGAGGCTTCGGCGCCATGATGAGCTTCGAACTGCGGGGGGGGCTGGAGGCCGGGCGTCGCTTCTGCGAGGCCCTGGCCGTCATCACCCGGGCCGTTTCCCTGGGAGGGGTGGAAAGCCTCATCCAGCACC
>MWBB01000215.1 GCA_002068835.1 Acidobacteria bacterium ADurb.Bin340
CGGGGTGGGGCGGGTGGATGCCTCGCCAGCCGAAGGCCCAGGCGGCGTTCAGCGTGAGCCCCATCAGGATGAAGGCGCCAAAGAAGGCCAGGAAGAAGTGCCGGGGGAAGATCACCAGCAGAGCCAGCAGCATGATGAAGGCCAGGGTGGTGGCCATGCGTGCCCGGGGGCTCGCCGGGGGTTTCTTGAAGGAGGGGAACCGCACGGTGGAAACCATGAGCAGGCCAACCGCGAACAGCTCGGCCGCGAAGAGGTAGGCCTCCCAGGTGGCGTGGGGGGAGCTGGGAAAGGCCAGGATCACCGAGGCGATGCAGGCAGCGCCTGCGGGGATGGGCAGTCCTACGAAGAAGCGGGGGTCCACGACGCCCACCTGCACGTTGAAGCGGGCCAGGCGCAGGGCGCCGCAGGCCACGAACACGAAGGAAGCGGCCCAGCCGACGGCCCGGAGCTGCGGATCGGCCATGCCCAGGCTGAAGAATCCGTAGCGGTAGGCCAGGATCGCGGGGGCCATGCCGAAGCTCAGCACATCCGCAAGGGAATCCAGCTGGACGCCGAATTCTGATGTGGTGTTGGTGGCGCGGGCCACCCGGCCGTCCAGGCCGTCGAAGATGCCTGCCAGCACCAGCAGCGCCGCGGCCCAAGTGAAGTGCCAGCGAGGGCTGTCTCCCGCCGCGTTGAGGCTCATCACCACGCTGGAAAACCCGCAGAGGATCGAGATGAGGGTGATCGCCGAGGGCAGGGCGAATTTGGACCGCTGCACGGCCTTGCGGCGGCGTTCCTTGCGTTCTTCGGGGGTCAGGCGCTTCCGGGGGGCGGACATGGCACCAAGCTAGCGCCAAGCGACCCCGGATACCAGCGGCGGGCATCCTCCATACTGGGGAACGGGAGGGTTCCGGGGCCATGCGGGTGGTTGTGATCGGCGGGGGGCATGCGGGCATCGAGGCGGCCCATGCGGCGGCACGCCTTGGGGCCGAGGCCACCCTGGTGACCTTGAACCTGGATCAGATCGGCCAGATGAGCTGCAACCCCAGCATCGGCGGCGTAGGCAAGGGCCACATGGTCCGGGAGATCGATGCTCTGGGGGGGCTGATGGGCCGCCTGACGGATGCGGCAGGCATCCATTTCCGGACCTTGAACGCCAGCCGGGGCTTTGCCGTGCGCGGTCCCCGGGCCCAGGCCGACCGGGTCCGCTATCGGCTGGAGGCGCGGCAGGCCCTGGAGCGCACGCCGGGGCTGAGGCTGCAGCAGGGGATGGTCGCGGCCCTCGGCTGGGAGGCGGGGACCCGGGGCCTCCGGGGGGTGGAATTGACGGACGGCAGTTTCATTCCCTGCGAGGCCGTGGTGGTCACTTCGGGCACCTTCCTGAATGGTCGGGTGCTGACGGGCGCTCGCAGCCAGTCCGCAGGCCGCGCGGGGGAGCCCGCCTCCACGGACCTGGCGGAACAGCTCCGTGCGCTGGGGCTCCCCTGGCGGCGCCTGAAGACGGGAACCAGCCCCCGCATCGCCCGCGGCACCATCGATTTCAGCCGCCTGGAACTGCAGCCTGGCGATGTGCCGTTGCCGCGCTTCAGCTTCTTCGGGTCACCCTCGGCACTGCCCCAGGTGCCCTGCCACATCGCCACCACCACGGAGGCCACGGAGGCGGTGGTCCGGCGGAATCTGGAACGCTCGGCCCTCTACGGAGGACACATCGAAGGATTGGGCCCCCGCTACTGTCCTTCCATCGAAGACAAGTTCGTGAAGTTCCCGGACAAGGGGCGGCACCAGATCTTTGTGGAACCCGACAGCCTGGAAACGGCGGAGGTCTATCTTGCGGGCCTTGCCACCTCCATGCCCTTGGATGTTCAGATCGAGATGGTTCAGAGCCTTCCGGGGTTCGAGCAGGCCGAGATCCTGCGGCCCGGCTACGCCATCGAATACGATGCGTTCGATCCGCTCATGCTGGATCGCGGCCTGGGCGTCCGCGACCTGGATGGGATCTGGTTCGCGGGCCAGGTGAACGGCACCACGGGCTACGAAGAGGCCGCAGGCCAGGGTTTCCTGGCCGGTGTCAATGCGGTGCGGTGGCTTCAAGGCCGGGAGCCCCTGGTGCTGGGACGCCATCAGGCCTACCTCGGGGTGATGGTGGATGATCTCGTCACCAAGGGCACGGACGAGCCCTATCGCATGCTGACGGCCCGGGCGGAGCATCGCTTGAGCCTGGCCTGCGATCTGGCGGATGTGCGCCTGCTGGAGGTGGCAGAAGAGGCCGGCGTGCTGGGCCTTGCGGAACGCGCTCGGGTGAGGTCCAGGCAGGTCCGCCGCGAACGCCTTCACGCGGCGTGCGGCGCCGCATGGGTAACCCCCGGCAACGAGCTGGGAACCATCGTGAAGGCTGCGGGACATCCGTTGTCAGGCGGCCTCTCCTTGATGGAACTGCTGCAGCGGCCGCAACTCGCGTCGGAAACCGTGGACGCGCTCCTGGCGCAGCTCCCGCTGGGATCCATGCCAGTCGGCGAAGACTGGGATGCCCACTGGGAGCGTGAGGTGCTCCGCTTCGAAGCCCAGTGCGCCCCTTACCGTGCGCGGGAAGCGCGCATGCTGGAGACGCAGCGGGCCTGGGACCATGTTCGGATTCCTGAGGATTTCCCCATGGCTACGGTCGAAGGTTTCAGCCACGAAGTGCGCGAGAAGCTGCTGCGCCACCGGCCGGAAACCCTGGGGCAGGCTTCGCGCATCCCCGGCATCACGCCCGCAGCGGTCACGCTGCTGCACCTGCTGATCGAGCGGAAGTCCCGCTAGATCAGTTCACGCAGGTAGGCGCGAAGATCCTCCGCGAGCTCCTCGCGCTGCAGGGCGAAGGCCAGGTTGGCCTTCAGGTAGTCCAGCTTGTTGCCCGTGTCGAAGCGCCGGGCCGTCAGGGGTGCGGCTACGAGTTCACCTTCCTCCGCCAAGCGCGCCAGCGCATCCGTGAGCTGGTACTCGCCGCCGACGCCGCGTTCGATGCGATGGAGATGATGGAACACGCGGGGCGTGAGCACGTACCGGCCCACCACGGCCCAGCGGCTGGGGGCTTCCTCCGGCCGCGGTTTTTCGACGATGCGGGAGACGGGCCACCAGTCTTCGGCGGACCCTGCGGGGGCTGCGACGATGCCGTAGCGTGAGGTGTGTTCCTGGGGCACCAGCTGGACCCCCACAACGCTTTTGCCGGTGACGTGGTGGGCCTTCAGCAGGGCACCGAGGGACGTTTCCGCGCAGTCGAAGACATCATCACCCAGGAGCAGTGCAAAGGCCTCGTGCCCCACCAGGGGCTCGGCGCAGAGCACCGCGTGTCCGAGGCCCAGGGGCTCGCCCTGCCGCACATAGGCGAAGCTTGCGCGCCGGGTGATGTCCCGGACCCGGGAGAGGTCCTCCTCCTTGCCGCGGCGCTGAAGGGTGTCCTCCAGTTCATAGGCGACATCGAAATGGTTCTCGATGGCCTGCTTGCCGCGGCCCGTAACCATCACGAGCGTTTCCAGTCCGCATTGGATGGCTTCTTCCACCACGTACTGGATCACGGGCTTGTCCACGAGCGGCAGCATCTCTTTGGGCTGAGCCTTGGTGGCCGGGAGGAATCGGGTTCCCAGCCCGGCTACGGGGATCACGGCTTTCGTCGGTTGAGTCATGTCCCCCATGATGCCCGGAGGGACCGGGTGAATCGCGTAACGGGTTTAAGTCGTGAAATATCTTTGTTTGTAACACGGGTTGACTCGCGGAGTCCAGTCCGATGGCGGTCGAGGAAAAGTTTTCGCTTGCGTTCCTGCGGGGGTGCGGTAATCTGAATGTCCGCGCCACTGAGGCAATGAGGTGCGGGGCGGGACGGAGCCGAGGGGCCGAGTTTCGTTGTAGTGAGTGGCTCACGGGCTCGAGGGTTTGTG
>MWBB01000216.1 GCA_002068835.1 Acidobacteria bacterium ADurb.Bin340
TTCATCCCACGATCAGGTTCAGCAGCTTGTCCTGCACCCAGATGGTCTTGCGCAGGGTCTTGCCCTCCATCTGGCGCTGCACGGATTCCAGCTTCAGCCCCTCCGCCTGGGCCTCCTCCTGCGTGGCTCCGGCGGCCAGCTGGATGGTGCCGCGCATCTTGCCGCCCACCTGCACGGCGATGGTGAGCTGGCTGTCCACGCAGAGGGCCTCGTCGTAGGTCGGCCAGGGCACGGCCTGGAGGCTGGGGGCGTGGCCCAGCTGCTCCCACAGTTCCTCCGCCAGGTGCGGCGCGTAGGGATGGAGCAGGCGCACCAGGGTCTCCACCGCCTCCTGGGGCAGCGGGGTGGCCTTGGACAGCTCGTTGAGGAGGATCATGAGGGCCGAGATGCCCGTGTTGAGGCGCAGGGCCTCGATGTCCTCGCCCACCTTGCGGATGGTCTTGTGGAGCAGGCGCAGCAGGTCGCCCTCGGGCGCCGCGGCGCTGCGGGGCTTCTGGGCCAGGGCGTAGACCCGCTCCAGGAAGCGCGACACGCCCTGGATGCCGCTGGTGGACCAGGGTTTGGTGGCTTCCAGCGGGCCCAGGAACATTTCGTAGAGCCGCAGGGCATCGGCGCCGTGCTCGCGGATCACATCATCGGGGTTGATGACGTTGCCCCGGGACTTGGACATCTTGTAGGCCCGCGCGTCCAGCTGGATGGCCGGATCCGCCTTGAGCACCACGGCGCTGCCCTTCTTCTCCGTGGCCTCCTCGGCAACCCGCTCCGCCGTGACCTCCTCGCCCGTGTCGCGGTGGCGGAAGCCGCCATCGGGATGGGCCATCACCCGCTCCTTGGAGAGGAAGGCACCCTGGGCATCGCGGTAGGCGGTGTACTCCACCTCGCCCAGGATCATGCCCTGGTGCACGAGGCGGCCGAAGGGCTCGGGCACCTGCACATGGCCCGCATCCTGGAGCACCTTGTGCCAGAAACGGGCGTAGAGCAGGTGCAGCACCGCGTGCTCGGCGCCGCCCACGTAGAGATCCACCGGGAGCCAGCGCTCCGCGGCGGCCTTGGACCAGGCTTCTTCGGGGTTCTTCGGATCCAGGTAGCGCAGGTAGTACCAGCAGGAGCCCGCCCACTGGGGCATGGTGTTGGTTTCCCGGGCGAACCAGCGGCCCTCCTTCTGGAAGAAGCGCCAGTCCGCGGCCCGGGCCAGGGTGCCCGCCGGATCCTCGCCGGGGTTGAAGTCCTCGAGGTCCGGCAGCCGCAGGGGCAGCTCCGATTCCTCCATGGCGATGGGCTGATCGTAGTGGATGGTGTGGGCTTCGCCCTTACGGGGATCACCCTCGCAGGTCACGGGAAAGTAGATGGGGAAGGGCTCGCCCCAGTAGCGCTGGCGGCTGAACACCCAGTCGCGCAGGCGGTATTCCACCCGACGGGCGCCCTGCCCCGCGGCCTCCAGATCCGCCGTGACCTGGGCCTTGAAGGCCTCGGTGGTCAGGCCGTTGTAGGGGCCACTGTTCACGGCCACGCCCTGCTCCGTGTAGGCCTCCGTCAGCTCGGGCAGCACCGTTCCTTCGGCGCTCACCACCTGCACCACAGGGATGCCGAAGGTGCGGGCGAACTCGAAATCCCGCTCGTCGTGGCCCGGCACGGCCATGATGGCCCCCGTGCCATAGCCCATCAGCACGTAGTCCGCCACCCACACCGGCACCGGCTGGCCCGTGAGGGGATGGGTGACGAAGCCGCCGGTGGCCACGCCCGTCTTCTCCTTGGCCGCCTTGCGGTCCAGGTCCGAACGGTTGCGGGCCTTGGCCACGTAGGCCTCCACCTCGGCCCGCTGGCCCTCGGACACCAGCCGGTCCAGCAGCGGGTGTTCCGGGGCGATGACCATGAAGGTCACGCCGTAGAGCGTGTCCGGGCGGGTGGTGAAGATCTCCAGGTGGCCCTCGCCGCTGGCGAGGGGGAACTTCACCAGGGCGCCTTCGCTGCGGCCGATCCACTCCGCCTGCATGGTCTTGGTGCTCTCGGGCCAGGACACCAGGTCCAGGTCATCCAGCAGGCGATCCGCGTAGGCCGTGATCTTCAGCATCCACTGGCGCAGGGGCAGGCGCACAACCGGATGGCTGCCCCGCTCGGACTTGCCGTCGATGACCTCCTCGTTGGCCAGTACCGTGCCCAGGGCCGGGCACCAGTTCACGGGGATCTCCGTCTGGTAGGCCAGCCCCCGCTTGTAGAGCTGCAGGAAGATCCACTGGGTCCACTTCACATAGGCCGGATCCGTGGTGTCCACCTCCCGGTCCCAGTCGTAGGACAGGCCCAGGGCCTGGATCTGGCGCCGGAAGGTGTCGATGTTCTTCTGGGTGGTGATCGCCGGATGCGTGCCCGTCTGGATGGCGTACTGCTCCGCCGGCAACCCGAAGGCATCCCAGCCCATGGGGTGCAGCACCGCATGGCCCTTGGCCCGGTAGTAGCGGCACAGGATGTCCGTGGCCGTGTAGCCCTCCGGGTGCCCCACATGGAGCCCTGCCCCGCTGGGGTAGGGAAACATGTCGAGGATGTACTTCTTGGGCAGCGCCGGATCCTCCGGCGTACGGAAGGTCTTGTGCTCGGCCCAGTAGGCCTGCCACTTGGGCTCGATGAGGGAGGGCGTGTACCGTTCCATCCCTCCAGAGTCCCAAGGCTTTCGGGGGGGATCAAGCCCATAACACATGAAGAGAGGGGGCCCAGTGGCCCCCTCCTCGGCTCGGACCGGCGCAGGCCTCACGCCCAGGCGCACTCGCAGGTGAAGTGGCGCAGGAACTTGGGCTGCTTGGTGATGCGGACGCCCCGGATGCTCTTGGCGTTGGCCTTCACTTCGGCCAGCACTTCGGCGGCGAGGTCGAAGTGGGACTGGGTGTACATCCGGCGGGGGAAGGCCAGGCGCACCAGCTCCATGCTGTGGTAGGTCTCGGTGCCATCGTCCAGGTGCTTGCCGAACATGACGGAACCGATCTCCACGCCCCGGATGCCGCCTTCCAGGTAGAGCGCGTTGCAGAGGGCCCAGGCGGGGTACTGCTCCACGGGCATGTCGGGCAGCACGCTCTTGGCATCGATGTACACGGCGTGGCCGCCGGTGGGCTTCACGTAGCCGATGCCTGCGGCATCCAGCTTCTCGCCCAGGTATTCCGCGGTGCGCAGGCGGTAGCGGAGGTAGCTTTCGTCCATGCCTTCTTCCAGGCCCACGGCCAGGGCTTCCAGATCGCGCCCGGCCATGCCGCCGTAGGTGAGGAAGCCCTCCATCATGATCAGCATGTTGTTCACGGCATCGCGCCACTCGCCGGAGCGCAGCACGATGAAGCCGCCAATGTTCACCATGCCGTCCTTCTTGGCGCTCATGGTGGCGCCATCGGCGTAGCTGAACATCTCCTGGACGATCTCCTTGATTGTCTTGTTCTCGTAGCCCTTCTCCCGCATCTTCACGAACATGGCGTTCTCGCTGAAGCGGCAGACGTCCATGATGAGCTTCTTGCCGTACTTCTTCAGGAGGGCGCTGTACTCGCGGATGTTCTGCATGGACACCGGCTGTCCGCCCCCGGTGTTGTTGGTCACCGTGAGCATGCCGAAGGGGATGCGGTGGCCTTCCTTCTTGAGAATCTCCTCCGCCCGCTCCAGGTCGATGTTGCCCTTGAAGGGGTGGATCAGGGCGGGCTGCAGGCCCTCCTTGATGACGAGGTCCAGGGCTTCGACGCCGATGAACTCCAGGTTGCCGCGGGTGGTGTCGAAGTGGCAGTTGTTGGGCACCAGGTCGCCGGCCTTGCAGACTGCGCCGAAGAGCACCTTCTCGGCGGCTCGGCCCTGGTGGGTGGGAATGAAGTGATCCATTCCCGTGATGTCCTTGATGACGGATTCGAGGCGGTAGTA
>MWBB01000217.1 GCA_002068835.1 Acidobacteria bacterium ADurb.Bin340
CCGCCGTGAGGCAGGCGCCGTTTACGGCGATGCTGGCGCCGGGTTCGGCCCGTTCCAGCACGGCTTCCGGAGCCGCGATCCTCAGGCGCGCCCCCCCGGAACGGGCGGGCCGCGCCTCCAGGGCGCCCAGATGCCGGATCAGTCCTGTGAACATGGCTGAACTCCGCGTTGTTCCCGCAAGCGGCTGTTGCGGAAGCCATAGAGGAAGTAGACCAGCAGCCCCAAAGCCAGCCAGCCCAGGAAGCGGTACCACGTCAGGGCCGGCAGCCCCCGGGCCAGCCAGATGCAGCCCAGGATCCCCAGGGGCGCCAGCACCCACATGAAGGGCATGCGGAAACGGCGAGGCGCCTCGGGCCGTCGCACCCGCAGCACCATCACCGCCACGCACACCAGGGCGAACGCGAAGAGGGTGCCGATGTTGGTGAGTTCCACCACCTCGCTGATGTTGAGCAGCGCCGCCGGAACCGCAACCAGCACACCTGTGAGGAGGGTGGCATTGGCCGGCGTGCCGTGCTTCGCGTGGACCTTGCCGAACCAGGGGCCCAGCAGGCCGTCGCGGCTCATGGCCAGGAAGATGCGGGGCTGGCCCACCTGGTAAACCAGCAGCGCCGCCGTGGTGGCGATCACCGCCCCGAAGGCGATGACCCCGGCCAGCGCCGTGAGGTGGTACTTCTCGAAGACGTAGGCCAGCGGATCAGCCTTCCCGGCCAGTTCCGCGTAGTGGACCATGCCCGTCACCACACCGGCCACCAGCACATAGATGATCGTGCAGACCACCAGGGATCCCAGGATGCCCCGGGGCATGTCCCGCCCGGGATCCCGGCATTCCTCCGCCGTGGTGCTCACCGCATCGAAGCCGATGAAGGCGAAGAAGATGATGGCGGCTCCCGCCTGGATGCCCTTCCATCCGCTGGGCGCGAAGGATTGCCAGGAGGGCGGATCGCCCACCAGGTTCGACATCTGCACGAATCGGGCCCCCAGGGCCACCACCGCCAGGAGGATCACCACCTTGAGCAGCACCATCCAGTTGTTGGCCGAGGCGCTTTCCTTGATGCCCCGGTACACCAGCCATGTGATGGCCACGGTGATGAGCACGGCCAGCAGGTTGATGGTGATGGGGAAGCCGAAAACCAGCGGCGCACTCTGGAGCACATCCCACCGGGCGAAGGTGGCGGCGCCATCCACCAGCCCCTGGCGGGCCTGGCCCAGCAGTTCCAGCTTGGCGGAGAGGCTCAGGGCCGGCGCGTCCGCCACCAGGCTGAAGGCGCTGCGGGGGTCCGTGGCGAGCCAACCCGGGATGTGCAGGTGCAGAACGTTGGCCAGGAAGGAGCGCATGTAGTCGCCCCAACTGATGGCCACGGCCACGTTGCTCACCGCGTATTCCAGCAGCAGGTCCCAGCCGATGATCCAGGCGGTCAGCTCGCCCAGGGTGGCGTAGGCGTAGGTGTAGGCCGAACCCGAAACCGGAATCATGCTGGCCAGCTCTGCATAGGCCAGGGCCGTGAACCCGCAGGCGATGGCCGTGAGGATGAAGCTCACGAGGAGAGCGGGCCCGGCGGGAAGGCGCCCATCGGCCAGGTTCCCCGCCGCGGCGGTGCCAATGGTGCTGAAGATCCCGGCGCCGATGATGGCGCCCACCCCGAACATCATCAGGTCGAAGGCGCGGAGGTTCTTCTTGAGGCGGAACTCCGGCGCCTCGGCCGAAGCGCGGAGCTGCTCCAGGGATTTGGTGCGGAAGAGGCGTGCCAGCATGGGCCATCCGGGAAAGGGCCATTGTGGCAGGGACCAGGGGGTGTAGCGTGGAGGTCCCATGCGGCTCTGGCGCGACCGACACCTGCAGCTTTCCCTCACCCGCCTCGGGCTGGAGTACCTGGCGGCCCTGCTGCTGGTGGGTGTCTTCGCCGCCCAGACGGGCAACAACCTGCTCTACCTGGTGTTCACGCTGATGGTTGCGCTGCTGCTGGTCTCAGGCTGGGCCAGCCGCAGCGCCCTCCGGGGGTTCGAGCCCGCGGCCGTCGAGGAAGGCAACCTCTTCGCCCGGGTCCGCGGCGGAATCCGGGTCCGTTTCCGGAACAGCGCCCCCAAGCGGGTGCGGGCCCTGGAACTGCGCCTGGAGCTGGAGGATGGATCCGCCGATCCCACCTTCTTCCCGGGGGGCGGTTCCGATCCCGAACCCCGCCTCGTCTTCCACGCCCGTCCCAAGCGCAGGGGGCCCTGTCGGGTCACGGGCCTGGAGCTGCGCACCCGCTACCCCTTCGGCTTCATGGAGAAGGCCTGGCGCTTCGACCTGGACCAGAGCCTTCTGGTGCTGCCCCACCCCCGCCTGGCTTCCGGCCATCCGGACCTGGAGGGTGAAACCCCGCGCAACCGGCCCCACCCCGGTACCGGCAGCCCGGAAGGCGCCCGCCCCTTCCGGGAGGGGGATCCCCTCACGCGGGTGCATTGGAAGCGGACGGCCCAGCGGGGCTCCCCCTGGGTCCGCACCTTCGAAGAGGACCTTCCCGCAGGACTCCACCTGCGTCTGGATCTGGGAGCCTGGGCACCGGGAAGGTCCTTCGAGGAGGAACTGGAACGCCTTTCTGGCGCCGTGCTCCAGGCCCGCATCCAGAAGCGGTCCGTCAGCATGGAACTCCACAGCGCCGAAGGCCGTCGGGATCTGGAAGGCCACGTCGCCTGCTGGCGGGCCCTGGCTGCAGCTCAGGCCGAAGGCGCGGCTTTTTCCGGGCCGGGCACCGCGCCCTCCGGGCCTATCTTCCCGGCGGGAAGCACCTTACCCTAGAACCATTCAAGAGACGCCCATGGCCTACACCGACCCCCACGACCCTCGCTGGGAACCGCTGATCGAAGCGGCCTGGGAGGCTCGATCCCGCGCTTATGCTCCCTACAGCGGTTTCAAGGTCGGCGCCGCCGTGCTGCTTCAGGACGGCCGCCTCCAGGCGGGCTGCAACGTGGAGAACGCCAGCTATGGCGGCGCCATCTGCGCCGAGCGCGGCGCCATCTGTGCTGCCGTGGCCGCCGGCCTTCGCCCCGGGGACCTGGAGGCGCTGGTGGTGGTGACCGAAGCCCCGGACCTGACCCCCCCGTGCGGGTTCTGCCGACAGGTCCTGGCCGAGTTCGCCGAGGATCTGCCGGTGCTGCTGGCCAACCGCTCCGGCCGGGCCCTGCATCGCCTGCAGGAACTGCTGCCCCACGCCTTCACCGGACGGAACCTGTCCCAAAGCTGAGGCCCCGAATGTCCATCGACCGCGCCAAAGTCCAGAAAAATGCAGAAAACTTCATGGCCGCCGGAAGGGTGGAGCGCGCCATCGACGAGTTTCTGAAGCTTCTGGACGACAAGCCGGATGATTTCGGCCTGATGAACCGCATCGGGGATTCGTACCTCCAGATCGGCCGGACCTCCGATGCCATGGACCTGTTCAAGAAGGCCGGCCTCGGTTTCGAGCGGGGCGGCTTCACCAACCGGGCCGCCGCCATCTACAAGAAGGCCCACCGCAGCGCGCCAGAGGACATCGACATCGCCGGACGCCTCGCGGAGTGCTATCGGCAGACCAACCTGGTGAAGGACGCCATCGCGATCCACGTCAGCATTGCGGAGCAGTTCACCAAGAAGGGCCTGCTCAAACGGGCCCTCGAGGAGTTCGCCAAGGTCGTCGAGCTGGACCCCAAGAACCTGAAGAACAAGGCCAAGCTGGCGGACCTCTACAACCGCGAGGGGATGAAGGAGCGCGCCGCCGACATCTACCTGGAGGTGGCTGAATCCCTGGCCATCGAGAACCTCCACGCCGAGGCCCAGCAGGTGGTGGAGCGGGCCAAGGCCATGGTCAGTTCCCCCAAGGTGTTCCTGACC
>MWBB01000218.1 GCA_002068835.1 Acidobacteria bacterium ADurb.Bin340
CAGCGGGCGAGGTGGTGCTGCTGCCCCCGCCGCGGCTGCGCCGGATGCCGGAACTGGGGGTTGGCCCCGTGGAGGTGGCCTGTCCCTGGGAGGACCTCGACCTGAGGGTGGAGGGGCCCCTGGACCATCCCCTGCTGCAGTAGGCTCAGCGCTCGGGATCCACCTTCAAGGTCCAGCGGTAGCCTTCGCCGCCGACCGTGGCGATGAGCCCCCGCTTGTCCTCATCCCCCAGCTTGCGGCGCAGATTGGCCACGTGCACATCCACCGTGCGGGGGCCGGGGCGGGCATCCGCCTCCCAGGCCTGCTGGACCAGTTCCTGGCGGCTGTGGGTGCGGCCCGGATGAGAGATGAGGATTTCCAGCAGCCGGAATTCCCTGGGGGTCAGCTCCAGGGAGTGGCCCTCCCGCTCCGCCGACATGGCTGCGAGGTTGAACCGGAAGGGCCCCGAGCGCAGGGCGGTGGGCTGCTCCACGGGGCTGGAGCGCCGCAGGATCGCCTTGATGCGGGCGATGAACTCCAGGACCGAAAAGGGTTTCACCATGTAGTCGTCCGCGCCCAGGCTCAGCCCCTTCACCCGGTCGGCTTCGGAGCCGCGGGCCGTCAGCATGAGGACCGGCACTGGATCCCGGGCGTTGCGGAGTTCCTGCAGCACCTGGAAGCCATCCATCTGCGGGAGCATCAGGTCGAGCACGATCAGGTCCGCCCGATGGGCCCGCTGGGCGGCCAGGGCCGGAACGCCATCGTCCACCGCCTCCACCGTGAAGCCTTCAAACCCCAGGTTGTCGACCAGGAGCTGGCGAAGGTTGGGCTCGTCTTCGACCACAAGGATGTGCGTCATGGGTATGACCGGAGAACTTTCCGCAGGGGGACTTGCAAAATATAACCTGTCGCCGGGATTTTGACCATTTCAGGTGGCGGGAACTTCGATGGTGGCCGTGAGTCCTTCGCCTGGGGCGGACTGGAAGGACAGGCCCCAGCCTTCCTTGCGGGCGACCTGGACCAGCAGGCTCAGGCCCAGGCCCTGGCCTTCGCGCTGGAAGCCCTCCTGGCCCCGGACCCGCAAACGCATGAAGGGCTTCCCCAGAGCATCCAGCTGGTGGGGCTGCAGTCCCGGGCCCTCATTCCTGACCTGGATCTGGAGGCGTCGCCGAACCCGTGAAACGTGGAAGGTCACGGTTCCGGAGCCGTGGTAGAGGGCGTTCTCCAGCAGGGTCAGAAGGGCCGAGCGGAGCGAGGGCAGGGCGGCCCGTCCCGTGTCCGAACTGAAGGACAGCTGCAGGGGGCGCTGCTCCGCCTCGAAGGCGGGGGCGATGTCTTCGGCCACCCGCGCCAGCCACCCGGCGTTGACTTCGCTCTGGGGACCCGTTTCGGCCTGGCCGCGGATGGCGTCCAGGCCGTTTTCGATCATGAGCGTCAGGTGATCCACCTCGCTGCTGATCTTCATCAGCTGGGCATCCTCCTCGTCCGGGTCGAGGCGGCCCAGACGGATGGAGTCGCAGCGGAACTTCAGGATGGCCAAGGGGGTCTTGAGGCTGTGGGTCAGGGTGGCCAGCCGGTCCGCGTCCAGGGTGGCCCGCAGGCGGGCCCGCCGGCGCAGCCAAAGGCCCAGGGCGAGACCGGTTCCGATGGCGATGGAAACCCCAACGGCGATCCAGAACTGCTGCCAGACCCGGGCCACCATGGGCTGTTCCACGTGATGTTTGGGGACCACCACCAGGATCCACTGGCCCAGGCCGTCGCTCATGGTTTCAAGCCTGAACCATCGGTTGACGAGGCGTGCCGGATCCGTCTGCAGGTTGGGCTCCCGGCCCCAGTCCTGGGGGGCCAGGTCGGGGCGCTGAGCATGACTGGGCAGGACGAGACCGAAACGGTTGATGCTGCCTTCCGGGTGGATCAGGTTCAGGGCTTGTTCCACCTGGGGGCTGCCGGGGATCCAGCGCTTGATGGCCACCCAGGTGTCCCCCAGCAGCACCAGGGCCGGAGGGTGATCCGGTTCCGGGATCGCTTCCGCAGGCGGGGCGAACTGGAAGCGCTGGGCCTCTTCCGCCTGCTGGATCCATCCCCGGTACAAGGCCGCCTCGGGCTCGTCGGTGGCAGGCACCAGCCGGTTGCCGACGCGCAGCCACAACATCCGCCCGGCCCGTCGTTCCATGAGGCCCGTGAGGAGCGGCTGGCGCTCCAGGAAGGCTCGCACGTGGGGTTCGTCCCCATCGTAGAAGGGCTGGAGGGGCGGCAGGCTCACCCAGTGCTCTTCCACGCGGCTTGCGGCCGTGAAGCTCTGCTGGCCCCAGACAAAGTTATCCTGGGCGATCCTGCGGTCCGCCCAGTAGATGGGGGCCCAGGCCAGCAGGGCCAGGACGGGCAGACTGCCCACCACCAGGAGGCCAGCGCCCCAGCGCAGTTGGACCCGCCGCCAGAAGCCCGGATTCCGCTCGCTGGAGCGCTTGGGGCGGAAGCGGGTGACGCGCCGGAGGGCCACGGGGACTCAGCCCAGGGCCAGCATGCGTTCGAGGGGGCGGAGGGCCCGCTGCCGCAGCTCTTCCTCCAGTTCGAGGCGGGGCTGGAGATCCCGCAGGGCCAGGTAGAGCTTCTCCAGGCTGTTGAGCTTCATGTAGGGGCAGAGGGAACAGTTGCAGCCGCTGTCCGCCGGGATGGGCACCAGCTCCGCATCGGGCCTCAGCTTGCGCATCTGGTGCAGGATGCCCACCTCGGTGCCCACCAGGAAGGTGCGGTCGGGATTCTGGGCGACATAACGGAGCAGGGCGGCCGTCGAACCCACGAAATCGGCCATCCGGCTCACGGTGGCATCGCATTCGGGATGCACGATGAGCTTGGCGCCGGGGTGCTGGGCCTGGAGCGCGGCCACCCGCTTGGCGGTGAACTGCTCGTGCACGATGCAGAAGCCCGGCCAGAGCACCATGTCGCGGCCCGTCTGGTTCATCACCCAGCGCCCCAGGTGGCGATCCGGGGCGAAGACGATGGGTTTTTCCTTGGGCAGGCTTTCGATCACCCGCACGGCGTTGGAGCTGGTGCAGATGATGGAGGAGAGGGCCTTCACCCCGGCGGAGCAGTTGATGTAGCTCACCACTTCGTGGTCCGGATAATCCTGCAGCCAGGCCTCGAAATGGTCCGGCGGGCAGCGATCCGCCAGGCTGCAGCCCGCATCCAGGTCCGGAAGCACCACCACCTTTTCCGGGTTCAGGATCTTGGCCGTTTCCGCCATGAAATGCACGCCGCAGAAGGCGATGACTTCGGCATCGGTCTCTGCCGCCGCCTGGGCCAGCTGGAGACTGTCGCCCACCACATCCGCCAGATCCTGGATCTCCGGCTCCTGGTAGTAGTGGGCCAGGATCACGGCCCTCCTCTCGCGGCGGAGCTTCTGGATGCCTGCGGCCAGATCCAGACCGGGCTCCAGGCTTTCCAGGTTGGGACGGTAGGGGAGGGTGGTCGCGCGCATGGGCCCAGTGTAAGACCGGAAGGCGCCATGGGGCCCAGCATGATCAAAGGCGCCGCAGGTGCGGCGCCTTTGTCGCGGAAACGGGTCGAATCAGCCGCAGTGCAGGTGGCGGTTCACCAGCTGGCGGAGGGAGTCGGCGTTGCCGAAGAGCTTCTCGCTCATGTTCAGGTCGTTGTAGGCCTTGAGGTTCTTGACGGTGGCGTCGATGAGGCCCGCCGGGAACACGCCGGCCTCCTCGTAGCGGGCCCGCTCGGCGGCGAGGCAATCCGCGGCTTCCCAGCAGGAGGCGGGGAGCTGCTTGAGGCCGGGCGTCTTGCTGGCATCGGCCTTGATGTAGAGCTGCTCGGCCACCTTGAGGGCGTCCGGGTGCTCCAGGCCGTATCGGGCGGC
>MWBB01000219.1 GCA_002068835.1 Acidobacteria bacterium ADurb.Bin340
GCCCTGTCCGTGGTGTTCCAGAACCCCTGGTGCCGCTACTTCTGCCCCTACGGCGCGCTGCTGGGGATGCTTTCGTGGCTGAGCCCCGTGAAGGTCACCCGCAACGCCGAGACCTGCACCGATTGCGCGAAATGCACCAAGGTCTGCCCGGCGAAGATCGTGGTCCACAAGGCCACCCGTGTGCGCAGCGATGAATGCACCGGCTGCTACCAGTGCGTGGAGGCTTGCCCCGTGAAGGACACGCTGGCGATGGGCCTGCCCGGCAAGCCCACCCGCGCCGTGCCTGCGCCCGTTTTCGCCCTCCTCATGGCGGCCCTCTTCGTGGCCCTCACTGGTGGCGCCATGCTGGCGGGCCGCTGGCACAACAGCATCCCGAAGGAGGAGTACCTTCGGCGCATCCAGCAGCTGGATGCGCCGGTGTACCACCACGCCCGGGGGGATGTGGCGCCCTACGGGGCCGAGGATTGAGCTTCAGAGCGGCCTGTCCAGGGTGTCCCGCACCCGCTGGGCCAGGAACAGGGCGCTGAAGGGCTTGCTGATGAGGTCGATGCTCTCCTCCAGCACCCCGCTCTTGGAGAGGATGTCGCCCGAGTAGCCCGAGGCGAACAGCACTCTGATGTTTGGTCGCTGGACTTTCAGCCGTTCCGAGACGATCCGCCCATTGATGTCCGGGAGGATGACATCCGTGACCACGAGATGGATGGGATCCTCGTACGCCTCACTGATCCGAAGCGCCTGCTCGCCGCTGGAGGCGAGCAGGGTGCGATACCCCTGGCGCGCCAGGACGGCCTCTGCAAAAGCGAGAACATGGGGGTTGTCCTCCACCACCAGTACCGTTTCCGAGCCTTCCGGCCAGGTCGAAGCTGAAGGAGGCAGGCTAGGACTTTCGCCCGCTCCGTGGGCCACGGGGAACAGGATCCGGAAGGTGGTGCCGCAGCCCACCTCCGAATGGCACTCGATTCTCCCGCCGTTCTGCTTCACGGCGCCGTAGACCGTGGCCAGCCCCAGTCCGGTGCCCTTGCCCGGACCCTTGGTGGTGAAGAATGGCTCGAAGAGGTGCTCGAGCACTTCGGGGCTCATGCCGCATCCGGAATCGCTGACGGAGAGCATCACGTATCGCCCTGGAGGCGTCTGGGAATGGTTCTGGACGTTGGTTTCGTCCAGAACGGCCTCCGAGGTTTCCAGGCTCAGGCGGCCCCCTTCCGGCATGGCATCCCGGGCATTGACCGCCAGGTTCAGGATGATCTGTTCCACCTGCCCCGGATCCAGCTTGACGGAGGGAAGATCCTTTCCCAGGTCGGTCTGGAGACGGACCTGTTCCCCGATCATCCGCTGCAGCAGCGGGGACGTCCGCTGGATCGCTTCGTTCAGGTCCAGCAGCTTCGGCGCGATGACCTGCTTGCGGGAAAAGGCCAGCAACTGCCGCGTGAGGTGGGCGGCGCTTTCGGAGGCGTGCTTGATGGTCATCAGCCGAGCGTGGTTGGGGTCTTCCGGGGTGAGGCGAGCCAGGGCCAGTTCCGCGCTCCCGAGGATGGCCGTGAGCATGTTGTTGAAGTCGTGAGCCACCCCGCCCGCCAGGCGCCCGATGGAGTCCATCTTCTGCATCTGGAGGACCTGGGCTTCAAGGCGTTCACGGTTCTCCTGCTCACGCCGCCGCTCTGTGACATCCGCGCCGAGGGCGATGGTGCCAACGACGGCTCCACTCCCGCCACGGAGGCTGTTGGAATTCCAGGACAGGAACCGGGTCTGCCCGTCCTTGCAGAGGATCCGGGTCTCCAGGTTCTCCACGCGGAGATCACTGCTCAGGATGGCCGCCACAGTGGCAAGGGCTTCCTGGCGGTACTCCGGATCGGGGTACAGCCACGTCCAGACGCGATCGTGACCCAGGACCTCCTCCTTGCTGTAGCCGGAAATGCGTTCGGCGGCCTTGTTCCAGGTCAGCACCTTCCCCTGAGTGTCCAGCGAGTGGATCCAGAGGGCCGCGGTTTCCAGCATCTCGTTCTTGAACTGAAGGAGGCTGCGGGCTTCCTCCTGGCTGCGCCGCAGGGCTGCCTCCACCTCGATCCGCCTTTGGATGTCCTGCTCCAGTCGTTCCAGCGCATGCCGGTTGATGGAGAAGGTGTTGTAGATGGCGACGCAGACGAAGAGAAGCGCCAGGGTGGTGTCCGCGAGGTAGTCGTAGAAGGCGACGGCCGGCAGGTCCAAACGCTCCCGCTGGAAGAACAGGAACGCCATCAGGACTGCGATGTTGCCCAGGGAAAGCCAGACCAGCACCGAAGCCCTCTGCCGGATCAGCAGAGGCGCCATGGCCAGCACGGCGAACACGAAGGCGACCGAGTCGAGCTTGGTGATCGGGTGGCCCCGGTCCAGGAAGATCACGGTCCAGATGCTTGCGAGGGCCGCCAGGATGAGGCCGTGCGCTGCCAGGGCGAAGCGCCCTCGCACCAGCAGGCCGATGATGCCCGCGATGAGGGCCGCAGCGGCAGCCTCCGACAGGAGCAGGGCCAGGTTGGGTGAAGGGTCGTCGGGATTGTTCAGCTGGATGGCCAGGGTGTAGGCCATGGCCACCAGGACCACCGCGATGCAGGCGAAGCTGAAATAGAAGATGAAGCGCGCCTTGTAGGCCGTGACATAGTCCGCCTCTTCGTAGCGCCACAGCAGCTTCGGCAAGGATGGCCGGTCATGCCGGGCCTGTTGGACTTCCTGTGTCATTCCCGAGGCCTCGATTCCTGGTTCGTGGATGCCCAAGGGGTGGTTCGATGCGCTGCGATGGGGCGAGGTTCTGCAGCATACATCCCTGGATCAGTCGAAGCGCGCTCCCGGCGGCACCGGCTGGTCCAGGCGCCAGTGCTTGCGGCAGAGGGCGGTGTAGGCCTCGTTGCCGCCGATGAGGATCTGGGGGCCTTCGTACTGCACGTGGCCGTCCTGGATGCGGGCGTTGACGGTGGCCTTCCTGCCGCACCAGCAGATGGTCTTCAGCTCCTCGATGGCGTCGGCCAGGGCCATCAGGGCCGCGGAGCCCGGGAACAGCTCGCCCCTGAAATCCGCGCGGAGGCCGTAGGCCATGACCGGGATGTCCTGGAAGTCCGCCACATCGCAGAGCTGGCGGACCTGCTGGGGCGAAAGGAACTGGGCTTCGTCGATCAGGATGCAGTCCAGCCGCCCCGAAGTCTTCATGTCTGCCTCCACGAGGGCCCGCAGATCGGTCCCTGGCTGCACCAGGGCATCCACCCGGACCTCCAGGCCGCCGATGCGAGGCCGGATGAGGCCCACGCCGTCGCGGTCGTCCAGTTCGGGCTTCAGCAGCAGGGTGCGCTGGTGGCGCTCGTGGTAGTTGTGGCGCACCTGGAGGAGCTGGGTGCTCTTGCCCGCGTTCATGGCGGCATAGCGGAAATAGACCTTGGCCATGGAAACCTCGCCTCGCCTCCACAGTGCCACTAGGCTGGGAGTGGAGGAATCCCATGCGCCTGCCCCTCTACCAGATCGATGCCTTCGCCGATCGGCCCTTCGCGGGCAATCCTGCGGCGGTGCTGCCTCTGGATGCGTGGCTTCCCGAGGAACGGATGCAGGCCATCGCCGCAGAGAACAACCTGAGCGAAACGGTCTTCTTCGTGCCGGAGGGCGAGGGCTATCGGATCCGATGGTTCACGCCCATGACCGAGGTGGATCTTTGCGGTCATGCCACCCTGGCCGCGGCCTTCGTGCTGTTCACGGAACTGCGACCGGATCTGGGGGAGGTGCGCTTCGCTTCCGCCAGCGGTCCCTTGGCGGTGGAGCGGCAGGGCGATCGACTGGTGCTGGACTTCCCAAG
>MWBB01000220.1 GCA_002068835.1 Acidobacteria bacterium ADurb.Bin340
TGGTGACGGCTCCCGCCTCCAGCGGCAGCCAGTACGCCGCGCTCATCGAGAAATAGCGCATCCTGGAGCCATCATGCCCGACCGCGATGCCCATTCCGTTCCCCTGAGCCGCCAGGCCGTGGTGGTGGTGACGAGCGTGGGTGTGGGACTGCTCACCCTGGCCTTCGTCCTTGGCGTTCAGGTGGGCAAGCAGACCGCCGCCCTGCGGGCGCCCCAGCCCCGATCGGCCGGGGAGGACCTGGCGGAACTGCCGGCCTCCCTCAAGGACCAGCTCAAGGCCTTCGAAGGCAAGGAACCCGCCTCCCGCCCGGAAGCTCCGAAGCCCGAACCCTCCCCAGCCCCTGCGGCGGAAGCCCGCTGGACCCTGCAGTTGATCGCCACGCCCGATGCCAAGGAAGCCAAGCGCACGGCCGAACGGGCCCGGACCGCTGGTTTCCCCACCACCACCCTGGCCGAGCGCGGCCAGCACAAAGTCCGCCTCGCCCGGAGCGGCGCCCGCTCCGAAATCGACACCCTGGCCGCCAAGCTCCAGGCCAAGGGCCTCAAATCGTTTCCCGTGAAGGTGGAGTAACCCCTCACTCCCTGGGGTACACCCGCACGCTCTTGTAGGCCTTGAGCAGCACCTTGCCCGGGGCGAAGCCCCGGGGCTTGCTCACATCGGCCACGCGGCACCAGTGGACCTCCACCTTGCCCGCCTCCCGGGCCTTGGAGTGCCAGGCGGCCAGCTGGGCGGCCCGCTCCAGCACGGTGCGGGGCGGTTCGGAAAGGCGGTCAGGGTTTCGGATGATCACATGGCTGCCGGGCACCCCGGCCACGTGGAGCCAGAAATCCAGGTTGTCGGCCACCTTGAAGGTAAGGGCGTCGTTGTCCGCATCGCCCTTGCCGATGAGCACCTCCATGCCCTCCACCTGCACACTGCGGAAGGCCCGGCCCTTGCCGTCAGCCCTCTTGTCGTTCCGGCCCTGGTCCATGCGCCGCGTCGCCTCCTTGGCTTTCGATTTCACCACGGGGGCCGGCGCCGGTGTTTCCGCCTGGGGCCCCAGGCGGGCCTCCAGTTCCAGGAGCTGCCGCCGATGTTCCCGCTCCAGTTCCGCCACCCGCTGCAGGCCCCGCTCGGCCCGCTTCACGGCCGCGAACCAGCGCTGCACGGCCTCCTCGGCCCGCTGGCCCTCGGGCAGATCGAGCGCCGTGCCATCCGATAGGGTCACGGTTCCCTGGGCCCCCTTGAGGCGCCACAGCTCCGCCGCCAGGGCCGCTGCGGGCGTGCGCTGTTCCAGGGCCCGGGTGTGGCGGGCCCGGTCCGAGGCCAGGGCCTCGCCATAGCGGGCCAGCCGGGTCCGCTCCCGCTCTGCCCGGCGATCCACCGCCTGCTGCCGGGGCGCCAGGATGAGCTTCTCCGCCCGGGCCAGGGACCAGGCCCGGTGGCGGGCCAGCAGGGGGCCTTCGCCCTCCAGCACCTCGGGGCGCTGCCCCGCGAGCGCCGCCTCCAGGTCGCCGCCGAAGCGCTCCCGCCAGCGGACCAGGGCCGGGGGCTCCCGGTCCGGCTCCGGCATCCCCACGGGAAAGGGGTTGCCCAGGCCCAGCCGTGCGGGGTTCAGGTCCAGGCCATCCAGACGCAGGCCCGCCCGGCCAGGGATGGCCTGGAAGGCCAGCCGCGCAACCTCGATGCGGCCCGTGACGGCCCGGCGGCGCCAGCGCAGGCCCAGCCAGCGCTCCCTCGGATCGCCTTCCACGTCCTCCAGGCGGGCGCCCTTCAGTTCCAGGCCCCAGCGCCGGGAGAGGTCGCCCTTGGCCTCCGCCTTGAGCGGAGCCAGGGCGGGATCCTTTTCGTGGAGGAGCCAAAGTTCCGGCGCCGGATTCAGCAGGAACAGCCAGCCGAGCCCCGCCTCCAGGCCCGCCCGCCGCTCCGGGGCGAAGCGCAGGAAGAGGGCCCGGTGCGAAGCCCAGACCTCCTGCACGGCCGCCTCCCCGGCATCCAGCCGGGCCCGAGCCAGGGCGAGGATCAGGGGCGCGTCCATGGCTCCAGGTTAACGGTGAAGACGGGGCCGTTCCGGGGCATCCTCCTACGATGCGCGTCCTCCACGACATTTCCGCCACCCTTTCGCCCCGTCTGGCCGTGTGGCCCGGGGATGTGCCCGTGAGCCGGGAGGTGCGGATGCGGCTGGCAGATGGGGACTTCGCCGACCTCTCCACCCTGCATGCCACCCTCCATGCGGGCACCCATGCCGATGCGCCGGGCCACATCCTGCCCGGAGGACCCACGATGGAGGCTTTGGATTTGGAGCCCTACATCGGCCCCTGTCAGGTGGTGCAGGTGGTCCTGCCGCCCGGGGCCCGCATCCTGCCCGAGCACCTGCCGGGACCGCCGGAGGCGGCCCGGGTGCTCTTCCGCACGGATAGCTACCCCGATCCCGAGCGGTTCACCGAGGCCTTCAACGCCCTGTCCCCGGAGCTCATCACCTTGCTGGCCGCCCACGGCGTGGTGCTGGTGGGCCTCGACACCCCCAGCGTGGACCCCTTCGACTCCCAGGCCCTGGAGAGCCACCACGCCCTGTTCCGGGCCGGGATGCGCTGTCTGGAGGGGCTGGTGCTCAAGGATGTCGCCCCCGGCCGCTACACCCTCTGCGCCCTGCCCCTGAAACTCGAAGGAGGCGACGGCAGCCCCGTGCGGGCAGTGCTGATCGAGGATTGAACCCGCACCCCTGCTAGCCTGGGATCGTCTTTTCCTTTCCCGGAGCTGCCATGAGCGAACAGGCCCCCGTGCCCCAGGAGGTGCTGGACCGTCTGGCCCGGCTGGAGGCCCAGGTGCAGTGGCTGTATGCCAAATACGGAGCTCTGGCGCCGCCGGAAGGCGCGCCCCCCGGTCCGGTCCCTGCCGAGCCCCCGAGCCCCAGGACGCCTCCCCCGCCCCGGCCCACGCCTGCCCCCCTGCCCCCCACCAAGCCCGTGAACCCCATCGTATGGATCGCGGGGGCCGGCTCGGCCCTCTTCCTCATCGGGGCGGCCTTCTTCCTCCACTGGTCCATCCAGCGGGGCTGGCTGGGACCGGAGCTCCGCTTCCTCCTGGGCCTGCTGGGCGGCGGCGTGGTGGGCACCCTGGCGGCCCGCACCCTGCTCAAGGGCAGCCCGCGGCTGGGCACGGCCCTGCTGCTGGCGGGCCTGGGCACCCTGATCTTCACCTTCCGCTGGGGCGCCTTCGAGTACCACTTCTACCCGCCCACCCTGGGCTTCGCGGCCACAGTGGTCTGCCTGCTGGTGGCGGGGGGCCTGGGCGCCCGGGCCCGGCACGGTGGCCCCCTGGCCTCCGCCCTCGGCGCGGGCCTCCTGTCGCCGCTGATCTTCAGCCAGGGCGGACATCACGAGGTGGCCCTGGCGGTCTACCTGGCCGTGCTGATGGGCGGTGCCCTGGCGGTGCCCTACCTGGCGGGCGTCGGCGGGCGCTGGTTCGGCACCCGCTGGCTGGCCGTGACGGGCACCTGGATGCTCCTGGCCGCAGCGGTCTTCAACGTGCAGCCCTTCGACGCGGGCCTGCTGCTGCTCCTGCTGGTGCTGCATCTGGCCCTGTCAGGCCTCTGGATCTGGCTGCCTCGCCAGTCGGAGCGGCCCGGCGCGCCCACCACCCTCTGGGCGGGAGCCGTGCTGGCCTTCACGGGCCTGGCGGCCTACCTGTGGCGGGAGGAGCTGCGCTGGATGCCCGAAGCCTTCGCCCTGCCGGTGATCGCCCTGGCGGCCCTGAACCTGGGCCTGGTGCGGCCCGCCCGGATGCGGCTGGACAGCCGCCAGGCGGATTTCGGCCTGCTGGCCC
>MWBB01000221.1 GCA_002068835.1 Acidobacteria bacterium ADurb.Bin340
GGCGCCGCCGTGGCCTGCGCCCAGGGGCGCGCGCGGGAAGCAGACCTGCGCCGGGACCTCGAAACGCCCACGCCCGAAGGCACGGCCCGCTGGGCCGCCCTGGCCGCGCCGGCTTCAGGGCTTTTCCTGGAACGGGTCCACTACCCGGGTGAGCCAATCCCGCTTGCGCTCCGACCCGTGACCCTTGTGCCCTAGGAACCCGATAGGATCGATCCAGGAGCGTTCCCGCATGGGCATCTTCGACATCCTGGGACCGGTCATGGTCGGTCCGAGCAGTTCCCACACCGCTGGCGCGGTCCGGCTGGGACTTTTCGCCCGCGCGCTGCTGGGCGGCCCACCCCGAAAGGCCGAAATGGCGCTTCACGGTTCCTTCGCCGCAACCGGCGAGGGCCACGGAACCCACCTGGCCCTGCTGGCCGGGCTGCTGGGGCTGGAACCCGATGACGAGCGCATTCCGGAGGCCCGGAACCTGGCATCCGACGCAGGGCTGGAAGTCCAGTTCACCCTGGCGGATCTGGGGGAAGTGCATCCCAATTCCGTGTGCTTCACCCTGGAAGGCTCCCAGGGCCCCCTGACCCTCTGCGGCAGCAGCGTGGGCGGAGGCCGCATCCAGGTCTGGGAACTGGACGATTTCCCCGTAGAGCTGGACGGGGAATACCCCACGATCCTCATGACCTACCCCGACCGCCCGGGCTGGATCGCCGTGGTTTCGGCCCTGCTGGCCCAGGCGCGGCTCAACATCGCCACCATCAAGGCCCATCGCACCGCCCGCGGCGGCGTGGCCCTGCTGAGCATCCAGTGCGACCAGGTACCGCCGGAATCCACCCTGGTGGCCCTGCGCAGCCTGCCGGACGTGGTTTCGGTCCGCTTCGTCCCGGCCCTGGGAGGACATGCATGAACACCCTCACCCTGTGCAGCGCCGTTGAGGAAGCCAACGGGCGCGGCATCGCCCTCTCCAGCGTGTTCCTGGCGCGGGAAGCCGAGACGTCCCAGCGGCCGGAAGCGGAGCTTCAGGCCCTCATGTCCACCCGCATCGCCGTAATGCGCCACGCCATGAAGCGGGGCGTGGAGCAGCCCCAGTTTTCACGTTCGGGGCTGGTGCAGGGCGGAGCCCAGAAACTGGCGGCCTGGCAGGCCGCTGGTGGAGGTCTGCTGGGGGGTCTGTTCAGCCAGATGCTGGCCAGCGCCCTGGCCGTCTCCGAAGTCAACGCGTGCATGGGCCGCGTGGTAGCTGCGCCCACGGCAGGCTCCTGCGGCGTGCTGCCCGCAGCCCTCTTCACGGTGGCTGACGCCCACAAGATCCCGGAGCAGCGCCTCAACGCCGCCTTCTTCACCGCCGGCGGCATCGGGCTCGTCATCGAGCGTCTGGCCAGCCTTTCCGGCGCCGAAGGAGGCTGCCAGGCGGAGGTGGGCTCCGCATCGGCCATGGCCGCGGGCGCGCTGGTGGAACTGCTGGAGGGCACACCGGAACAGGTCGAAGCCGCGGTTGCTTTCGCCCTCTCCAACCTCATGGGCCTCATCTGCGATCCGGTGCAGGGCCTGGTGGAGGAACCCTGCGTGCGCCGCAACGCCCTGGGCGCGGTGAATGCAGCCACCTGCGCGGAGATGGCACTCGCGGGCCTGCGCAGCCCCTTCCGCGCCGATGCGGTGATCGAGACCATGGGCAAGGTGGGGCGCCGCCTGCCGGAAGAGTTCCGGGAAACGGCCCGGGGTGGGCTGGCTGCGCTGCCTTTCCCGCCGCATGCTTGACGCTCCGTTCGCTGTTGCTGTGATCGGCGTCTCAATTGGTCAATCTGCATCACGGCAAAAACGGCGCGTATTCATGGGGTTTCCGTGATGGGTGGTCTGCAAACGCCCAACTGGCGCGGCTTGTCGCTCACAGCACAGGGTCCTACCATGCGTAGGCATGACCTGGGGGAGGGTCACACATGAGCCAAGAAGGCACCGAACGGAAAGGCAAGGGCACGGTCTTTGTGCGCGCGGAGGTCTGCAAGGGATGCAGCTACTGCATCGACTTCTGCCCCACGCACGCGCTGGACTTCGGCCGCGACTACAACCAGAAGGGCTATCACTTCCCGGTCCTGGCCCGGGAGGAGGACTGCACGGGGTGCGACATGTGCGGGCTCATGTGCCCGGACTTCGCCATCTTCGGCGTCCGCTGGAAGGATCTGGATGCCCGCGCGGCAGCCAATGTTTCCACCACGGTCCAGCCCTGAATTCCATCGACAGCGGAGGCAACCTTGCACGCGGATCCCAAGGGCGTTCTCACGGGCGTCCATTTCATCGACGGCGACCACGCAGCCTGTGAAGGCGCGCTGGCCGCAGGCTGCCGGTTCGTCGCCGGCTATCCCATCACTCCCAGCACCGAGATCGTGGAGCGCTTCGCCGCCCGCATCCCCAAGGTGGGCGGGGTCTTCATCCAGATGGAAGACGAACTGGCCGCTTCCATCGCCATCCAGGGCGCCGTGTGGGGCGGAAAGAAGGTCATGAACGTGACCTCCGGCCCCGGCCTGAGCCTGATGATGGAGCACCTCGGCTACGCCGCCATGACCGAGACGCCCTGCGTCTGGGTGGATGTGCAGCGCGGCGGCCCTTCCACGGGCCTGCCCACGCTCCCCGCCCAGCAGGACATGATGCAGATCAAGTGGGGCAGCCACGGCGACTACGAGATCATTGCCCTCTCCCCCAATTCGCCGCAGGAATGCTTCGACCTGATGGTCAAGGCCTTCAACCTCACCGAGCAGTACCGCTGCCCCGTGTTCCTGATGATGGACGAGGTGGTGGGCCACATGACCGAGCGGGTCGAGATTCCTGCCGCGGACCAGATCGAGATCGTCGAGCGCAAGTGGACGAAGAAGAAGCCCGGCGAGCTGAAGCTCTACGGAACCACCGCCGAGGACCTGGTGCCCGAGATGGTGAAGGCCGGCGAAGGCTACCGCATCCATGTCACGGGCCTCACCCACGACGAGAAGGGCTACCCGGCCATGAACGTGCCGAACCAGGCCAAGCTCGTGACCCGCCTGCTGGACAAGATCCGGAAGAACGCCGAGAAGCTGGTGGATGTGGAACTGAACGGCTGCGAGGACGCCGACGTGATCGTGCTGTCCTACGGCATCACCAGCCGCGTGGCCACGGCCGCCATTGACGCGGCCCGCGCCAAGGGGCTGAAGGTGGGCCACATGCGCATGCGCATCTGCTGGCCCTTCCCCGCTTCCCTGGTGGCGAAGTTCCAGAAGCAGGTGAAGGCCTTCGTGTTCCCCGAACTCAACATGGGCCAGATGGTTCGTGAACTGGAGCGCCTCGTGGCCGGCGCCACCAAGGTGGTTTCCGTGCCCCATCCCGGAGGCACCGTCCACGAGCCCGAGGCGATCCTCGAGAAGATCATGGAGGCCGCGCGATGAGCGAAGACCTGAACCTGCCGCTCTGCAACGCCCGGGAAGAGGCCCTGGACAACCCGGTGATGCCCTACCTGCGCCAGGACCGCATCCCCCACATCTGGTGCCCGGGCTGCGGCATCGGCACCAGCCTGAACTGCTTCTGCCGAGCCCTCACGGAATCTGAACTGGATCTGGACAAGGTGGCCATCGTCTCCGGCATCGGCTGCACGGGCCGCACGGCGGGCTACCTGAACCTGGACAGTTTCCACACCACCCACGGCCGCGCGATCCCCTTCGCCACGGGCCTGAAGCTCTCCAATCCCGAGCTGAACGTGGTGGTCTACAGCGGCGATGGCGACCTCTTCGCCATCGGCGGCAATCACTTCTTCCACGCCGCCCG
>MWBB01000222.1 GCA_002068835.1 Acidobacteria bacterium ADurb.Bin340
CCCCCGCCGCGGAGCGGCTTCGTTCAACTCCTGGTTTTAGGTGCGAATCCCCCCCTCTGGGTCTCGTATGGGTCTAATTCGTGCACGGTTTTCACCCGATAGAGCCCCCCGGGTCCCCTGCGGCGCCCCCCCTCGGACGCGGCCTTGCGGTCTGGTGCGGAGTCATCCCGACACGCATCCCGATCTCCTCGCAAGGCCTCCGCACATGCGGCTTCGTAAGGTTCCCGCACGATCGCACGCCAGCGCGAGAAGAACCGCCATCGGGCTCCAAGCAATGCTGGGACGCGCTCTGCGCGTAAGGTCACGTGCGAAGGTAGCCTCGTGATCGGCGTACGCGTCTTGCCCATGGCCTCAGAGGTCGCCCATTCCCGGATTTCCTTGCCGCGAGCAGGGTAGTCCCGGCTCCGCAACTCCGCATCACTCAGGCCAAACTGTGGCGTGGGACGTTCAGAGCCCTCGGTGCTGGCGGACGTTCTGGGCCTTCCAGAGCAGCAGGGGCATGGCCGCGATGCGCGATTGAGCTTCCGGGTCAGCGGTCACAAGGTCGGCATGTATCTCGCCCCGCTCCCATATCGCCTCGACGAATTCCGCTTCGTTCAGGCGAAGTGGTAGAAGCCTAGCCAGGCCTTCGCGAACTTTGGCCTGGATGCTTCCAGGTTCCGGTCCCTGGATACCCTGGCGAAGCAGGGGACGGACCATCCTGTCGAAGTCGGAAAGCGTGTCCATGGCGCGTTCTGGGGTGGCCGTTCGAAGATCCATTTCCCGGCTCATGGCCCCCATCACGACGAAGGGAAGGCGCAGGCGTTCGAGATCCAGAGCGGGATGGGCGAACAGCCCGGCTGCGTCGAACACATCCCTGGCGGCACAGCGATCCAGGAGGGCCACCAGTTTGCCTGCGGCCAAATCGTGGATGTCGAGCACGGGGATACCCTTCGCCTGGAAGGAGCCGAGAAGATTGGAGTCCTGGACCTGGATGGGCTCCAGCGGGATGCGATGGAGGAAGTTCAGATCCACTTCGAGGTTCCCGCCCTGGCCCTGCGCCCCCGTGAAGCGAAGCTGCCACTTCCCTCCGGCATGATCCACCGGCATCCGCCGCACGCTGAAGTCGTCAGCCTCGAACACGGCCTGGAGCTTGGCCTCCAGGGCCGGGCGCTCCGTCTCCATGACGGTGCGCTCGGCGGACCCGATGTAGTTGAGATCGATGTCCACGGAGAGCCTGGGCACGTCGAAGAGGAACAGGTTCAAGGCCGTGCCACCCTTGAGGACCAGGCGCTCGCGCAGGTCCGCGTGCCGGAAGATCCCGTTCAAAAGGCCCACCAGACGGATGACCTTCTCCAGGGATTCAGGGCGAAAGCCTGTCGTTCCGGACTCTCGCAGCAGCCGCTCGCGGGAAAGCTTCATCCCAATTCCTCCCAGGCCCGCCGCCAGAGCGGCTCCGGTACGATCAGGTTCCATCGCTTGGCCAGTCGGCCGCCTTCCGCCCGGCTCAGGTAGTGCTTGCCTTTGGGGCGCATGGACTCCAGATCCGTCAAGTCCGTCTCATTCACGCCGAGCGCCTCCCGGTGTTGTTCCAGGAAGAAGCCGACCAGGGCGGCCGTAGTGGCGTTTCTGAGGCGCTCCAGGTAGTCCTGGACCTCCTGGATGTCCACCAAACGGAGCCCTTCAAGCGACCGCCAGGCCTCCTCCCAGCCGCCCGCCCATTCGGGGCGGTCCAGCACATCCACCAAGGTGCGTGCCTGGCTCGTCACCCGCAGGTCCATCCCCAGGCGGTCCATGGACTCCACCCCAAGGGCCATGGCAGCCTCCCCGAGTGCCTCCGGAGCCCGCAAGGGCCGGTAGTCCACCCCCTTGAAGGTCCATCCCCGCTGGGAACGAGGGACCAGGATCTGGACCTCCTCGAAGGTGGAATAAGCCAGCCCATGCAGTTCCAGCGCGGAGTGGTAGGCCAGCACCCCTCCAGGGCATCCCAGGGCTCCGACGAGAAACGAGTCCACGGGTGTCGACTCGGGGGTGGCCCCTGGCGCGACCGTCGCGAACAGGCCCCGGCGCACCGCCAGGATGCGCCCTGTGCGCTGGTGGTAGCGCAGGAGTTCCCGCACAGTCGCTGGGTTCGGCGCCTTCCCGCCCGCTTCGGCCAAGTGGCGCACGAACGCCTCCCGCGTGAAAACGGGGTGCAGGGCGAAGAAGGTCAGAAGGGACATGGTTGAATAAAGCCAACAAAAATCCTAATCAATTTAGGTCCTTCGTATTTAATTTTCAACCCACCTGGCGAAAGGCTTGAAACCCACCCCAGGGCGGGGAGATTGCCTCACATACGCGAAACGAGGCTGATCAATCGGTCGAATCCAGGCCAGATTCTCGCTGCTCCTTTTCCTTTCGTCGCCACGGGCAAAATCACCCATAAGCCCAGGCTCCCATTGCACCCGCCTACAGTGCTGAAGATCCCAGCCCAGGACATCGTCGAACCGCTCGTCCCAGGAATAGCCCTCGTCATTGGAGATGTGCCCGATGGCAACAACTTCCTGCCCGATTCGAAGCAGGATCGGATCTCCGGGCTCTGGATCCGCTGCGAAGGAGCCGATCGTGCCCATGATTCCCCGACCTCGGTAGATCTCTGCGGGAGCTGGCCCCGGATTCCCTGGACCGATCAGCATCAGGTCGTGATCCAAAAACAGCTTCCGGAAGTCACGATCACTTGTCCCTGCTGCAATCTGCCAAAGTCCCGGCATGAGATTCCTCCGGTCTGTCGCAAAGCCTTCGTCTGCGTCCGACTATACCCGTCGCCCGAGCTTGGGCTCGTCAGAAGGGGGCTACTCCAACAGCAGCTCCCGCTGCGCCTCACAGAGGTCGGCCCCAGGTAGCAGAGCGTCATCCTGAACTCCTTGCGCCTCATGAGGGTCTTGAGGGTGAAGGGGTCCATCTGCTTGGACATCATGGTTGCGAAGGTGCCGCGCAACCTGTGGGGGCTGAGGCCCTGGATCCTGATGGCTGCGCCTGCCTCTTGGACGAAGTGCCGGATGAAGTTCCACTCGTGGGGTTCGCCGTCCTTCGCTGAGAGTATCCAACTCTGAGAGTTGCTTGAGCTGCCCCATCAGGCCGAGGATCTCGTTCGGGACCGGGAGCGCTCGAATCCCTTACTCCCTGCCAGCAGCCCTGGAACGCAATGGTTCCAGGGCTGCTTCTTTGCGGGTCCCCGGGGCCCGCCGGGACTGCGGTTCAGACCTTCATCAGGGAGCGGTAGGCTTCGAGGAAGTGGCTGGCCTGGGGGAGGATCTCGTCTTCGAGGCTGGGGTGGTAGGCCACCCAGGTGTCCTTGGCGCCGACGCGGCGGACGGGGGCATCGAGGTGGAAGAAGCACTCGTCGGCAATGCGCGCGGCGATCTCGGCGCCGTAGCCCCAGGAAAGGCAATCCTCGTGGGCCACGATCACCCGATGGGTCTTCTTCACGGTGCGCTGGATGGCTTCCCAGTCGTAGGGGCTGAGGCTTCGCAGATCGATGATCTCCACGGAGATGCCTTCGGCTTCGGCCTGCCGCGCAGCCTGGAGGGCGCGGTGGACCGTGCTGCCGTAGGTGATCACGGAAAGGTCGGCGCCTTCCCGCACGAGCCGAGCCTTGCCGAAGGGGATCATGAAGTCCGGACCCGGCTCGCCGCCCTTGTTGTGGGTCTGGCGGTAGAGGTGCTTGGGCTCCAGGAAGAGCACGGGGTCGTCGCAGCGGATGGCGGTTCGCAGCAGGCCCGCCGCGTCGAGGGCCGTGC
>MWBB01000223.1 GCA_002068835.1 Acidobacteria bacterium ADurb.Bin340
AACACCGCATTCCGCCGGTGGAGATCACCCCTGCCCGGAACTGCCGGGCCGCACCGGCGGAATGCTTACTGTTTTCGAGGCCCCCAAGGCTTCCGAAGCCAAGGTGAAGCTGAAGAACGGCATCACCGCCTACCTGGTGGCGGATGCCACCGCCCAACCCCTGGTGAGCCTCCAGGTGGCGATCCGCGGAGGTGCCTACCTCGATCCCAAGGGCAAGGAGGGACTCACCTCCGCCTGGGGTGCCCAGCTCCGTCAGGGCGGGACCCGGTCCCTGCCAGCGGAGAAGCTGGATGCCCGCCTGGATTTCCTGGCAGCCCAGCTGAACACCTACGGCGGGAACGAGGAGGCCGGCCTCTTTCTCAACCTCATGGAAAAGGATGTGAAGGAAGGGCTGGCCCTGGCGCTGGAGGTTCTCACCCAGCCCGCTTTCGCCCAGGACCGTCTGGATCTGTGGAAGCGGAACCGCCTGCGGGCCCTGGAACAGCTCAACGATGATCCGGCGGGCATCGAGCGCTACCAGGTGGGGCTTCTCACCTACGGTGCCGACCACTACGCCGCCCGCTGGCCGACGGCCGCAGCCCTGCAGGGGCTCACCCGGGAGGACCTGCTGGCCCACCACGCCCGCATGATCCACCCGGAGAACCTCTCCATCAGCGTGGGGGGGCGGTTCGACAAAACCCGGATGGTCCAGCTGCTCAACGAGACGTTCGGCGCCCTGAAGGCGGGTTCCGAAGCGAAGAAGAATGGTCTGCCCCCGGCGCCCACCCACACGCCCAAGCCGGGCCTCTATGTGGTGCACAAGGAGAATCCCCAGGGCCGCGTTTCCTTCCTCCTGCCGGGCCTCAAGCGCAATGATCCGGACTGGGTGACCGTGGAGGTCATGAACTTCCTTCTGGGGGGCGATTTCACCAGCCGCCTGACCTACCTGATCCGCACCCAGGAGGGCCTCTCCTACACCGTGAACAGCCGCTTCAGCGAGGGTGCCTGGCATCCCGGATCCTTCCGGGCGGTTTTCCAGACCAAGGCCCGTTCCGTGGCCTACGGGTGCCGGCTCATGCTGGGCGAACTCAAGCGGATGCAGGAGGAGCCCGTCACCGAGGCCGAGCTGGCCAAGGCCAAGGGCGCCCTCATCAATGGCTTCCCCGCAGGTTTCGCCAGCCCCGAGGCGGTTGCCGAGCTCTTCCTCAACGAGGCCTACCGGGGCTTTTCGGAGACCTACCACGCCACCTATCGCGACAAGGTGAAGGCGGTCACGGCCGCGGACATCCAGCGGGTGGCGCGGAAATACCTCCCCCTGGGCAAGCTCGCCATCCTCGTGGTGGGCGACAAGGATGCCGTGGAGGCCGGGGATGTGAAGGACAAGCCCGGCAAGCTCTCCGAGGTGGCGCCCCTGCCGGTCGTCGAGCTTCCCCTGTGGGATCCCATGACCTGCACGCCCCTGAAGAAGTAGGACCGTCCGGCTCTGCCGACGAGGGGGATGGAGCCTGGCTCCATCCCCCTCGCTGCTTCATGCGGGTGCCTCAGCGGCGTCCGGTGGCCAGGAACACGCGGTAGGGCCGTTCGCCCTTGGTGACCACCGTGGCAGGGGTGGCCCGCAGGTCCGTGAAACCGGCTGCGGCCAGCAGCCCCAGGAGGGCTTCGGGGTTGAATCCGTGGTGGACCACACCTTCTGGATCCTCGTGGAAGGTTCCGTCTTCCGCCTCCAGATCCGCCAGGGCGATGCGTCCGCCGGGGCGCAGGAGGGCGTGGAAGTCTGCGAAGAGGTCGGGAAGGTCCGTCACATGGTGCAGGGTCATGCTGCTGGTGATGAGATCCACGGGCGGCAGGCTCCGCAGGGGATGCTCCGCGTCCAGCAGGACGGCTTCCACGCCCGCGTCCGGTACCTCGGCCAGCTTGGCCTCCAGGCGGCTCAGCATGGCGGGGGAGGTGTCGACCCCGGTGATTCGCCCCACGGCGGGCCGCAGGGCCAGGGTCAGCAGGCCCGTGCCGCAGCCGTAGTCCAGGGCGGCATCGGTTCCCGAAAGCGGAACCTGGGCTTGGATGGCCTCGGCCACGGACCGGGCCAGCGCCATCCGCCAGGGGGCTCCATCCCAGCGGGCGGCTTCGCGTTCGAAACGGTTCACTGCCACAGGCTGAAGTCCGCCACCTGCAGGAAGGCCTGGCGCAGGCGGTGCAGCAGGCTGAGCCGCGCGGCGCGGAGCTGAGGCTCTTCGCACTTCACCATCACGGCGTTGAAGAAGGCCTCCAGGGGTTCGGCGAGCTGGGCCAGTTCCGCCAGCAGGGCGCCGCGGTCGGCCGTGGCTTCCAGGCGGGCCAGCCGTTCGGCCAGGGCCGTCTCCTCCGCCTGCTGGAGGACCGCCACATCGAAGGCTTCGCCGGGGGTTTCATCCTTCAGGATGTTGCCGATGCGCTTGGCGCTCTGGGCCAGGCTGGCGAAGCGGGGATCCTCCGCGAAGGCGGAGAGGGCCTCGCAGCGGGCCTTGAGGTCCACCAGTGCGCTCCAGCCCGCGGCCAGGGCGGCACGGCGCACGGAGCCCGCATAGCCCGCCAGCTCCAGCTGGTAGGCCACGCGGTCCCGGAAGAAGGCCAGCAGGGCTTCGCGGGTTTCGGCTTCGAGCTTGGTGGCCCGGGCCTTCACGGCGGCGAGGCCGAGGTCCGCCAGGGCGGCCAGGTCCAGGGCCCAGCCCTGCTCCCAGGCGATGCGCACAATGCCCATGCCGGCGCGGCGCAGGGCCAGGGGATCCTTGCTGCCCGTCGGGATCTGGCCGATGGCGAAGCAGCCCGCCAGGGTGTCCAGCTTGTCGGCCACGGCCAGCAGGCCGCCCAGGGGCGAGGCGGGGATGGCGGAATCCGCGCCCAGGGGCAGGTAATGCTCCTTCACGGCCTGGGCCACGGAGGCCGGGGCGCCCTCGTGCTTGAGATACTCGCCGCCCATGACGCCCTGCAGCTCCGGGAACTCGCCCACCATGAGGGTGACCAGATCCGCCTTGCAGACCTTCGCGGCCTCGGCGGCCAGGGCCGGATCCTGGCCGAGCGCCTTCGCCAGGGCGCCCGCGAGGCCCACGATGCGCTCGGTCTTCTCCACGTAGCTGCCCAGCTCCCGGTGGAAGGTGAGGTGGGCCAGCTTCTCCAGGCGGTCCGCCAGCCGGGTGCGGCGGTCCTCGGCGAAGAAGAAGCGCGCGTCGTACAGCCGGGCCTTGAGCACCCACTCGTTGCCCGCCTGCACGAAGCCCGCCGGGTCATCGGCCCGGTTGGCCACGCTCAGGAAGAAGGGGAGCAGATCGGTGCCATCGGGCTTCTCGATGCAGAAGCTCTTCTGGTGCTCCTTGAGGCTGGTGACCAGCACTTCCTTGGGCAGTTCCATGAATTCGGGCGGGAAGGCGCCCCGCAGGGCCTTGGGGAACTCCACGATGAGGGCCAGGGTGTCCAGCAGTTCCGCGTCCGCCACCACGCGGCCGCCCACCTCGGCGGCCAGGGCATCGAGCTGCTCCGCGATGCGGGTCCGCCGGGCCTCGAAGGAAACCACCACCCCGGCGGCTTCCAGCGCCGCCTCGTAGGCATCGGGCGTGGCCACCGCCACGGGCTCGGGGTGCTGCCGGTGGAAGAGCCGGTGGCCCCAGGTGCTGGCGCCGGTCGTGACGCCATCCACGGTGAAGGGCACGACCTCGGAACCGAAGAGGCACAGCAGGTTGCGGATGGGGCGCACGAAGGTGAACTCGCTCACGCCCCAGCGCATGGCCTTGGGCACATGGAGGCT
>MWBB01000224.1 GCA_002068835.1 Acidobacteria bacterium ADurb.Bin340
GGAGCGGGTGTAGTACTCCAGCCGATGCACCATGCCGAACCTGTCGTGGAGGGGCTTGGAGAGCAGCCCCGCCCGGGTGGTGGCGCCCACCAGGGTGAAGGGACGGAGATCCACCTTCAGGGTCTGGGCGCTGGGGCCCTGGCCAATGAGGATGTCCAGCTTCCGGTCCTCCATGGCCGCGTACAGCATTTCCTCGATGGCCGGAGGGAGGCGGTGGATCTCGTCGATGAACAGGAACTCGCCCTCCTCCAGGTTGGTGAGGATGGCGGCCAGATCACCCTTTTTTTCCAGCGCCGGGGCCTGGATCACCTTGCAGGGAGCCCCCATCTCATTGGCCAGCACGTGGGCCAGGGTGGTCTTGCCCAGCCCCGGGGGGCCGAAGAGCAGCACATGATCCAGCACCTCGGCCCGCTTCCGGGCCGCGGCCAGGGCGATCTCCAGTCGCGCCTTGACCTTCTCCTGGCCGATGTACTCCGGCAGCCGCTGGGGCCGGAGACTGTATTCGAAGCCGTCCTCCCGGGCAGCAGGATCCAGATCAGGGTTCCGGTTCACTTCCATGGGCAGGCGCAGGCTCCGCTCGCCATTGGGGCACGCTCCCCGGCCTTGTGTCCAGCCCGGGACCGGGTACCTTTGAGGAACGGAAGTGTCCATGCAACGGTTGCAGCGCGATCCCCGGGCCTGGATGCCCGAACCGGAGGCGGCCCTTGGCTGAGCGGCACACCTTGTCCATCCGGGACCGGCACGGGTTCGAACGGACCCTGCCCATCAACCGCAACGTGACCATCGGCCGCCAGAGCCACTGCGACATCGTGCTCTCCGACAGCATGGTGAGCCGCACGCACCTGCGCATGGAGCAGGTGGACGACCGCTGGTGGGTGGAGGATCTGGGCAGTTCCCACGGCACCTTCTACAAGGACGAGTGCATCACGCGCATGGTCTGGGAACCGGATGCCACCCTTCGCCTGGCCGACGGCGCCTACTACCTGACCCTGCGGGCGGAATTGGCTCTGGGCCCCGAAGTGAACCTGAACGCCATCCTCCAGACCGCCCATCTGCTCTCGGGCAACGTGGAGCTTGATGAGCTGCTGGAGCAGACCCTGGAGCGGCTCCTCAACCTCTCCAACACCGATCGCGGCTTCATCATGCTGCCCGAGGACGGGGAGCTCCAGATCAAGGCCCAGCGCAACATCGGCAACGAAGTGGAGCGGGACATCCAGCTCTCCATGTCCAGCGTCCGCCGGGTCTTCGAACAGGCCGAGCCCGTCTGGATCCAGAACGTGGCTTCCGACGAGAAGCTGCTGGCCCAGCAGTCGATCATGGACCTGCAGATCAAGACCATCTACTGCCTGCCCCTGGTGGTCCAGGGCGCCTGCATCGGCGTGGTCTACCTCGACAGCCGTCGCCTGGTGGCCCAGCCCGTGGACCGCCCCACCTTCGAAGCCATCGTCTCCCTCTGCGCCATCGCCATCGAGAGGACGCGCCTCTCGGAAGAGAACCTCCACAACCATGTGCTGGCCACCGTGGGCCAGGTGGCCTCCTCCATCGTCCACGACTTCAAGAACGCCCTGTTCGTGGTGGGTGGCCATGCCCAGATGCTCCAGGCCCTGATCCAGGATCCCAAGCTCCTGCACCATGTGGAGCAGATCCACGGGGCTGTCGAACGCCTCACGGCCATGACCGCCGATGTGCTGGACTACGCCAAGGTGCGGGAGCCCAAGCGCCAGATGGTGAACCTGCCGGACTACTTCGCCCGGCTGGTGGATCCCCTCCGTCCCCGGGCCCGGGAATTCGGCATCGATCTCCGCTGCGAAGGCGGCGCGTGCAAAGCCAGCCTGGATCCCGACCGGTTCGCCCGGGTGGTGGAGAACCTGCTGGCCAACAGCCTCGATGCCCTCCAGGAACGGGGCCACGGCGAAGTGCTCGTCCGCTGGGAGGGCAATGCCGGGGAAGTCCGCATCATGGTCCAGGACAACGGCAAGGGCATCCCCAAGAAGATCCAGCGGCGCATCTTCGAGCCCTTCTTCACCCACGGCAAGGCCAAGGGAACGGGCCTGGGCATGGCCACGGTGAAGAAGATCGTGGATGAGCACGGCGGCGCCATCGAAGTGCAGAGCGACGAAGGCCAGGGCACCCTCGTGGTGCTCACGGTGCCCGACGGCGCCTCCCGAGGCCGCGAAGACACCACGGATCGCGTGAAGAGCCTGGAGGCCCTGTGAACCTGAGGATCGGGCAGGGTTTCGACGTCCATCGGTTCACCTCGCCCGAGGAAGGGCGGCCCCTGGTGCTGATGGGCCTGACAGTGCCCCATGATCGCGGCCTGGCAGGCCACAGCGATGCGGACGTGATGCTCCACGCCCTCATGGACGCCCTCTTGGGCGCCGCGGGCCTGGGCGACATCGGCCAGCATTTCCCCGACACCGATCCCGCCTACAAGGGCGCGGATTCCGCGAAGCTGCTGGAACGAGTGATGGCCGACCTCGCGGCGCGTGGCTACCAGGTGGTGAACGCCGATGTCACCCTGATCGGTGAGCGCCCCAAGATCGGCCCCCACCGGGAGGCCATGCGGGCCCGCATCGCCCCCCTGCTGGGCCTGCCGCCCACACACCTCAACGTGAAGGCCACCACCACCGAAAAGCTGGGCTTCACGGGGCGGGGCGAAGGCTTGGCCGCCCAGGCGGTGGTGCTACTGGAAGGCGCCTGATCTATTCAGGAGCACCTGCCAGCCAGACCCGGGCCTCACCCTCCAGCCACGCCGGTTCGTTCCGCCGCGGATCCTCCAGCACCTGATCCAGCAGGTGCCGCTGGAGGGCGCCGAGCCAGGGACCACCGGAACGGCCCGCCAGGGCCATGAGGGCTCGGCCGTCCAGGGCCAGGTGAGCGGCCGCCAGGGGCGGACGCTGGGCCGCCAGACCTTCGAGCCGCGTCAGGATCGCAGTGTGCTCGGCCTCCACGGGCCCGGGATCGCCCCCTCTGGCCAGTTGATCGGCACGACGGAAGGCGGACCAGTCCGCCAGGGCCAACCCATCGTCCGCGAGACGGGCCAGGAAGCGGCGGCAGGCGCCATCGCTCCAGGAGGGCTCTGGATGGGTGCCGTGGTGGCGGACCAGAGCCTGCACCTGCCCCTGGAGCGCCTTGGGGGCCTTCAACCGCACCAGCACCGTCTGGGCGATCTCCAGGCTGACGGCTTCATGGCCCAGGAAGCGGATGCGGCCTCCGTCGTCCACCGTACGCTTGCGGGGCTTGCCCGCATCGTGGAACAGGGCCGCCCAGCGCAGCGCAGGTTCCGGGCGCAGGTGGGCCATCAGGGCCAGGGTGTGGCGCCAGACATCCCAGCGATGGGGCAGTCCCTGGGGGCAATCCACCAGGGGCCGCAGCTCCGGCAGCCAGAGGTCCAGCAGCCCCGTGCGCGCCAGCAGTTCGAGCCCCTCCGAAGGGGCCCGAGCCACCAGCAGCTTGCCCAGTTCCACGAAGACCCGTTCCACCGCCACGCGTCGGGCCACCTCCAGACGCCGGGGAATCGCCGCCTCGGTGGCGTCTTCCACCCGGAACCCCAGCTGGGCCGCGAAACGACAGGCCCGCAGGGGCCGCAGGCCATCCTCCGCGAACCGCACCTGGGGATCCCCCACGGCCCGGATCAGCCCCAGGGCCAGGTCGGCCTGGCCGCCGAAGGGATCCACCAGGGCCGTCCGCCATGCCTTTTCCGCCAGGGCTTCCACCGGCAGGGCCA
>MWBB01000225.1 GCA_002068835.1 Acidobacteria bacterium ADurb.Bin340
AAGCCCTGGTCCACCGGCAGGATCACGAACTTGCCCGTGCCCGCCAGCCGACCGGTGTTCATCAACCGGGCCAGGTTGGCCTTCACGCCCGGGTTGTCCGAGCCGTACCAGGACAGGATTTCCTTCACGCGCGCCGTCGCCATGGCTTCCTCCCGAAAAGCACCCCATCATCACACCGCCGGCGCCGTTTTTTCGCAAGCTCAGGGTGGCTCCCCCTGGGCCGATCCGCAGACCGCAGCCCGGGAATCCCCCCAAGGAGCGCTTCAGGAGCGCCCGGCAAAGACCGGCAATCTCAGCCGATCCGCCCCAGGCTGCGACCCGCGCTGCGGAGATCCTGGCAGGCCCGGACCACCCGGTCCGCCATGCTGCGCTCCGCCTTCTTGAGGTAGGGGCGCGGATCGTAGGCCTTCTTGTCGCCCACTTCGCCATCCACCTTCAGCACGCCATCGTAGTTGCGGAACATGTGGTCAGCGATGGCGCGGGTGAAGGCGTACTGGGTGTCGGTGTCGATGTTCATCTTCACCACGCCGTAGTCGAGGGTGGCGTGGATCTCCTCCAGGCTGGAGCCGGAGCCGCCGTGGAAGACCAGGAGCGCGCGTTCGTCCGCGCCGCAGGTCCGGGCGATGGCCGCCTGCCCATCCTTGAGAATCTCGGGCTTCAGCTTCACGTTGCCCGGCTTGTACACCCCGTGCACGTTGCCGAAGGTGGCCGCCAGCAGGTAGATCCCCAGGGGCGCCAGGGCCCGGTGCACCGCCACCATGTCCTCCGGCGTGGTGTAGAGCTTCTCCTTGCCCACGCCCGTGGTGTCGTGCCCGTCCTCCTCGCCGCCCACCACGCCCGTCTCCACCTCCAGCACGATCTCGGCGGCGGCGCAGCGCCCCAGCAGCTCCGACGAACGCCGGATGTTCTCCTCCAGGGGCAGTTCGCTGCCATCGAACATGTGGGCGTTGAAGAGGTTGGGGCGTCCGGCGGCTCGTCGGCGCTCCGTCTCCTCGATGAGGGGCAGCACGAAGCCCTCCAGGTGCTTCGGATGGCAATGATCCGTGTGCAGCGCCACGTTCACCCCGTACTGGGCCGCCATGTGGTGAACGTAGTCGGCCAGGGCAATGGCGCCCTGGGCCATGGACTTCACGCCCTGGCCCGAGATGAACTCCGCGCCGCCGGTGCTCACCTGAATGATTCCGTCGCTCTGGGCCTCCTTGAGCCCCAGCAGCACGGCGTTGGCCGTTTCGGTGCCCGTGACATTGAAGGCCGGGAGGGCGTAGCGTCCTCGCCGGGCCTCGGCCAGAAGGGTGCGGTACTGGGCAGGGTTCACAACAGGCATGGATCGCTCCGGGGATCCTCCAAGTGTACGCCTACCCCCGCTGCGGCGTAGCATGGGCCCATGGTCCCCGCCCTCCCCGCCCTGGTGCACGACTGGAACCCGCTGCCGGAGCCACCCCGTCGGCGCCCCTCCCTGCAGGATGAGACCCTCCGGGACGGCCTCCAGAGCCCCTCGGTGGTGGATCCCGAGATCCCGGCCAAGCGGGACCTGCTGCACCGCCTGGCCCGGCTGGGCGTCGACAGCCTGGATCTGGGCATGCCGGGCGCAGGCCCCAAATCCCTGGCGGCGGTGCGGGCCCTGATGTACGAGATCCGGGACCACCGCCTGCCGCTGGCCCCCAGCGCAGCCGTCCGCACCGTGGAAAGCGAACTGGGCCATGTGGCGGAGATCCAGCAGCGGGTGGGCCTGCCCCTGGAGGCCGGGGCCTTCCTGGGATCCAGTCCCATCCGGATGGATGTGGAAGGCTGGGATCTGGAACATCTGGTGCGGCTCACGCGGCAGGCCGTGGCCTTCTGCCGGAAGAACCAGGTTCCCGTCATGTTCGTCACCGAGGACACCACCCGGGCCCGTCCGGAACATCTGAAGGCCCTGTACGGCGCGGCTCTTGATGAGGGCGCCCAGGCCATCTGCCTCTCCGACACCTGCGGCCACGCCACCCCCGAAGGCGTCCGCCAGCTCGTGCGGTTCGTGAAGGAGGAGATTCTCAAGGCTTCGGGCATCCGCCTGGACTGGCACGGCCACAACGATCGCGGGCTGGGAGTTGCCAATGCCCTGGCGGCCTTCGAAGCCGGAGCGGATCGCCTCCATGGCACGATCCTGGGCATCGGCGAACGTTCCGGCAACGTAGCCCTGGACCAGCTCATGACCAACCTGACCTTGATGGGGGTGTGGGAAGGCGATCTCACGGGACTGCCCGCCCTGGCGGACCGGGTGGCCGACCTCTGCGGCTTCGAGATCCCCGCCAACTACCCCGTGCTGGGGCGCGATGCTTTCCGAACCGGCACCGGCGTCCACGCCGCGGCCATCGTCAAGGCCCTGCGGCGGGGGGATGTGGAGCTTGCGGACGCCGTCTACTCCGGAGTTCCGGCAGCCCTGGTGGGACGGCGCCAGGAGATCGAGATCGGCCCCGTGGCAGGCCATTCCAACGTCATGTACTGGCTCGAACTGAACGGCTACGATGCCAGCAACGAGCGGGTGGAGCGCATCCTGGCCGCTGCCAAGCAGAGCCGCAGGATCCTGGACGAGGCTGAAATCCGCGCCCTGCTGTAGCCTGAAAGGCGGATCGTCCTGGAGCCCCTGTGGACCACAGTTCCGCCTTCCGTACCCGACGCCTGCTCAACTGGTTCCCCCTGGGACTCACCTACGCCTCCCTGTACATGGGGCGCTACAACCTCACCGTGGCCCAGGGCGCCCTGGGCGACCTCATCTCCAAGGTGGCCTTCGGGGAGATCTTCGCCCTGGGCGCCGTGGTGTACGGCTTCGCCTTCCTGCTCAACGGCCCCCTCACCGATCGCTGGGGCGGGCGGCGGGCCATGCTGATGGCCGCGGCCGGTTCAGCGGTGGCCAACATCGCCATGGGCCTGGCGGTGAAGAGCTCCCTGATGGGGGGCATGGGCAAGGAGAGCCTGCTGGCGACCCTGACCGCCCTCTATGCCTTGAACATGTATTTCCAGAGCTTCGGGGCCGTGGCCATCGTGAAGGTGAACGCCCACTGGTTCCATGTGAGGGAGCGGGGCAAGTTCAGCGGGATCTTCGGCATCATGATCGCCTCCGGCATCTTCCTGGCCTTCGACCTGAACGAGCGCATCCTCCGGGCCCTGAAAGGCAGCGGCGCAGGAGGCATCGACCCCAACTGGCATGTGTTCCTGATTCCCGGTTTCGTGCTGCTGGCCTTCTTCCTCTTCGAACTGTTCTTCCTGAAGAACACGCCGTCGGAAGCCGGGCATGCGGATTTCGACACCGGCGATGCCTCCAGCGGCGAGGACGCGGTGCCGGTGCCAGCCTTCCAGCTCATGAAGCGCATCCTCACCCACCCCGTGATCCTCACGGTGGCCCTGGTGGAGTTCTGCACCGGCGTGCTGCGCAACGGCGTCATGCACTGGTTCCGCATCTACGCCAAGGAGATGATGCAGCAGGGCTCGGGCAACGCCGCCGCGTGGGATTTCGCCCTCGCCAACTGGGGCCTGATCCTCTTCATCGCGGGTGTCATCGGGGGCGTGAGCGCCGGCTATGTGTCGGATCTCTTCTTCCAGTCCCGCCGGGCCCCGGCAGCGTTCTTCCTCTACGCCCTCCTTACGGTGTGCTGCGGCGTGATGGCCTTCAGCCTGCAGAGCGCCTGGCTGCTGGTCTTCCTCGTCTTCCTCATCAGCGTGGCGGTCATCGGCACCC
>MWBB01000226.1 GCA_002068835.1 Acidobacteria bacterium ADurb.Bin340
GGCCTGCTTCCTCTGCACGGGCCTGCCCTGCATTCCCGCCTGCCCCGCCGGGGCCCTGGTCTGGCCCCGGCGCACCGTGAAGGGCGCGGTCCAGGAGGGCCCCCGGGCCGTGAAGATGGGAACGGCCGTGGTGAAGCGGAACCTCTGCCTCACCTGGAAGGCCGAGGCCCGGGAAGCCATCCCCTGCCGCACCTGCTGGGCCCGCTGCCCCTTCCCGGACGAGGCGATCCGCATGGTGGAGGATCCCGAAGGCGGCCCCGCCCACCCGGAGGTGGAAGCGGAGGTCTGCACGGGCTGCGGGCTTTGCACCTTCGGCTGCCCCACGCCGGATCCGGCCATCGTCATCGAGCCGGAGCGCCAGGAGGATCCGCGGTCCGCCTGAGGCACAGCCTCATGAAAAGAGTCTGGACCCCAGTTCCGTCCAGGCCATGTGGAGCACTTCCACCAGAATCAGGATGATGATGATCCACTCCAGGCGCTGGTCCTTGCGGGTGGCCAGCAGGTCCAGCACCCGGGCCCCGGCATCGGCCAGGTAATCGATCTTCTGTTGAAGGGCGGCCAAGCGCTCCTCCAGATCGAAGGTGTCATACAGGGCCCCATCGAGGCGGGCCAGGGCCTCGCTCTCCCAGGTTTCCGGCGGGTCGTCGAACAGCGTGAGGTTCTCCAGCACCGCCGCCCGGACCTCCATGGCAAAACCCACCAGCTTCAAGGCTTCCCGGTGGCGGAGTTCCAGGCGGCCCCGGGCCCGCAGGGCATGGACCACCGGTTGGACCCGGGCCAGGGCCTCGCGCACGGTCCCCTCGAAGTATTCCAGGGCCACGCTCTGGGCCAGGGCCAGGGAAACAATCTTGAGGCGGTCCAGGGTCAGTTCCCTCAACTGCACTTCATTGAAGCCCACGTGATCGGCGGGGGCGCCTAGAACCACCCGGAGTTCATCCCGGATCCGGTCCACCCGGCGGCCGACGCCTTCGAGGCCCTGGAGGTCGGCCTGGAGCTCATCCAGGAGCGCCTCCGTGGGGTTCCAGAACACCACGGCGCCGAACTTCTCCAGGAAGATCCACCGCCCCGCCTCGGGTTCCAGCACCAGGGGATTGGCGCAGAGTACCCGATGGTGCGGGTACCGGGCGCGGAAGGCCCGCAGATCGATCTGACCTTCGAAGCAGTCCGCCACCAGGGTGCAGTGCGAGGCGGCGGGGTCCAGGGGGATCGAAGAGGGAGCGGTCATGGGGGCCTGGCGAGGTTGTTCCACGTGGAACGGGAAGGGTTTGCGAGATTTTCCTATTTGACCTGGCGGATGTAGCTGCTGACCCCTCCCAGGAGCATCTCCACGCTGATGGTGGTGAGCACCAGGCCCATGAGGCGCTCCAGGGCCGTGATGGCCTGCTCGCCCAGCACCTTCTGGATGCGGGTGCTGGCCAGGAACACCACGGCGGTGGTGGCGATGGTGACCGTGAGGCTGCCCGTGAGCGAGAGCAGCTTGCCGGGGTTCTGGCTGCTCATGAGCAGCACCGTGGCCATGGCCGAGGGCCCTGCGATGAGCGGGATGGCCAGCGGAACGATGAAGGGCTCGGGGGCCTCCGCATCGTCTCCGCCCAGCCGGGAACCGTGGTCCGGGAAGATCATGCGGATGGCGATGAGCAGGAGCACCACGCCTCCGCCCACCCGGAGCGCCTGGTCGCTGAGGTGCAGCACCCGCAGGATCGGGCGGCCGGCAAGCAGGAAGACCAGCAGGGCCGCGAAGGCGATCAGGCATTCCCGGAGCACCACCCGGCGGCGCCGTTCCGGCCGCACGTTCTTGAGGGCAGAGATGAAGAAGGGAATGTTGCCCAGGGGGTCCGTGATGAGGACCAGCAGGATGGTGGTGGAAAGAAAGGTGCTGTCCATGGGGCCAGTGTAGGCGAGCCGGGACGCCCTTTGGAGGCGGGCGGATCCTTGACGTTCTGTCGGCTGGAGTGGGTGCGGTTCAATCTTTGCAAACCTTAACTCGACGGTTTGTCAAAGTTCGGGGATTTTGGAGGGGATTTCGATTTGTTGACACCAACTTTTGGCAGGGCCGGGGTTCCTCTTCTTTCGTGAACCCCCGGTGCAGGTCCGGGATCCCACGGATTCCAGACCCTGGCACCGGACTGGGTCCTGCCGGAATCCCCGCGGTCGGGTGGGCCCTTCGGGCCTGTCCGGCCGCCGTTCTCCGAAGGAGACCGAAGCATGTCCCAGTCCTCGTTGTGGCGAACGCCCCTGTTCCTGGCCCTGGTGGCCACCGGCCTGGCGGCCACGCCGCCGGCCTCGCGCCCTTCCCCGGAGCGCCTGCAGGCCATCCAATCCCGGGAGGCCCACCGGGTGGGGCTGGCGGAGCGCCATCTGGCGGCCACCCGTGACCGCCTGGGGCTGGACGCGCGCCATGCCTTCCGGGGCCAGGGCCATCTGACCGATGACCTGGGGCAGACGCACGCCCGCTTCCGCCAGCAGTTCCGCGGGGTGCCCGTATGGGGCGGGGACGTCATCACCCATGTGGATCCCGAGGAAACCCTTCTGGAAGCCACGGATGCCCTGGCGCGGGGCCTGGAATTGAACGTCACGCCCACCCTCCGGGCTCCAGAGGTGCTGGCCCTGGTCCACCGCCGCCTCGCCCCCAAGGGCGGGTTCTCGGTGCCCCCCACGGCGGAGCTGGTGGTCTATCCCCACGGCGATGAGCGGGCCACCGGCTTCACCCTGGCCTACCACGTGCACACGGAGCTGGACAATCCGCTGGATGGCCTTCGCAGCACGGACTTCCTGGTGGATGCCCACAGCGGCGAATTCCTCCGGAGCTGGAACGCGCTGGAGACGGAGAGCGTCCAGGGCACGGGGCGTTCCCAGTACAACGGCACGGTGAAGATCACCACCAACCGCACGGGCTCGAACTACGAGATGCGCGACCTCTCCCGGCCCACGGGGACCTCCGGCAACGTGATCCGCAACCTGGATCATTCCGACGGCTGGATCGGGAGCGTCTACACGGATGCGGACAACACCTGGGGCGATGGACAGAACTACATTCCCGGCGGCTCCACCACCGGGGACAACGGCCAGACGGTGGCGGTGGATGCGGCCTACGGCCTGCAGTCCGCCTGGGACTACTTCCAGCAGGTCCACGGCCGGAACGGCATCGACAACACCGGCAAGCCCACCTTCATCGGCGTGCACCGCGGAACGCTCTACGACAACGCCGCCTGGAGCTCCACCTACTTCGGGATGATCCTGGGCGATGGTTCCGGCACGGCCAACGGCGGCATGAACACGGTGGCCTCGCTTGATGTGGTGGCCCACGAATTCAGCCACGGCGTGTGCGCCAACTCCGCCAAGCTCGTGTATGCGGGCGAATCCGGCGGCCTGAACGAGGCCAATTCGGACATCAACGGCACCATGGTGGAATTCCACGCCCGCCGGGGCGGCGGAACCACCATCGGGGACCAGCTGGCTTCGGGCCTGACCTCCATCGACGGCGGCAACTGGACCATCGGCGAGCAGCTGGAAGCGGATCCCAGCAAGCCGATGCGCTACATGTACAAGCCCAACCTCGATGGGATGTCGCCGGACTTCTGGTACCCGGACATCCAGAGCATGGATGTGCACTACAGCGGCGGCCCCATGAACCGGGCGTTCTACTTCCTGAGCGCCGGCGCCGACACCAGCGGCCCCGCCTCCACGGCCAGCAACACGCCGG
>MWBB01000227.1 GCA_002068835.1 Acidobacteria bacterium ADurb.Bin340
TCCAGCAGTCCCGCCTCCAGGAGGGCCCAGGGCACCCGGGTGGTCTTGCCGGCGCCGGGTTCCGCCTGGAGCACCAGGTTGCGGCCAGCCTTCACGCAGGCCACGAGGCTGGGCAGGTGGGCATCAATGGGCAGCGGCGCGATCATCCCGGCCAGGATCGCACGGGCAATGGCCTATCTTGGAGGCATGGTCTTCGAGACCCCGCACACCGCCATCCGCCTGGACACCTGCGGCGACTGCCCTCGCTGCGGACGGCCCCTGCTGAGCCTGGGGGAGGACACCTGCGCCTTCTGCGAACGGAGCCTGGCGCCCGGCTTCGAGACCTTTCCGGCCGTGGCTTCGGCGCTGGAATCCCTGGCCCGGGGCTGGACCCTGGAGCGGTTCAAAGCCTGGGCCGCCCCCCGCCCCAGCCAGCTGGCCTGGGCGCTGGACAGCGGCCTCTGGAGGAACCTGGGCTACTTCGTCTCCCAATCCCTCTGGGGCGGCTGGGCCAACCGCCACGCGAGCCTTCGAGGCCGGCGGCAAGCCCACCACGTGGAGGGCATCACGGTCGAACGCATGACCCTCTGCGGCATCGCCCCGGAGGCCGGGTGGGTGGCCCTGCGCTTCGAAGGCACCCGCCTGGGCTTCCGCTGGGATCCTGCCCAGGGCTGGCCCGAGGATGGTCTGCCGGAGCCCCACCCCTTCCGCGAGCGCTGGACCTTCCAGACCACAGGCTTCGCCGAGGAAAGCCCCGGCCCCACCTGCGGCGCCTGCGGCGCGCCTTCCCCCCTCACGGTGGAACGGTGCCCCTACTGCGGCGCCCCCGCGGCCTTCAGGCCCGGCCCCTGGCTCCTGATCGATCTGCGGGCCGAGCGCATCGCTCCCACCACGACCAAAGGCCCCAGTCCCTTCGAGGGCTATGGAGGAACCCCATGACCGAACGCTTCAAGGCCAGCCGCTTCACCCAGGGCAACCATCTCTTCCCCACCTGGATCGAGGTGACGGAAACAGCCGTGGTCCGCCGGAAACGCTCCTGGTTCACCCGCAACGAAATGAGCATCCACCTGCAGCGGGTGGCCAGCGTCCACATCGAAACCGGCGTGCTCTGGAGCGACATCCGGATCGAGAGCACCGGCGGCGACCAGGACATCCAGAGCCACGGCCACACCAAGCGCGATGCCCGGCGCATCAAGGAGCTCATCGAGGCCGCCCAGACCCAGCACCTGAAAGGGCCCGACGAAGGCCCCACCCGGACCTGCCCCTTCTGCGCCGAAACCGTGAAAACGGCGGCCGTGGTCTGCCGATTCTGCGGAAGGGATCTCCCCAAGAACGAATGAACGGCCCTCCAGAACTGGAGCAACCCTCCCCGGCCCGCCGATCAAGGGAATGTCCCTGGGAGGGAACCTGCGGGAGCCCCCATGCACGACTGCCTTTTCACCGAGTTCGCTCCGGCGGAACGGAGCACCGCCGAGGAACTGGAGCGCCAGCGCCGGATGTTCGAAGGCGAGCAGTTCTTCTGCGACATGGTCGCGCGGCTGCCCGAGGTGGTGCTGGTGCTGAACGGCAACCGGCAGACCGTGTTCGCCAATCCTGCGGCCCTCGCCATGCTCCGCATGGACAGCCTGGACGAAGCCCTGGGCCGGCGCCCCGGCGAGCTGGTGAGCTGCATCCACGCCCGGGAGACACCGGGCGGGTGCGGCACCACCTCCTTCTGCCGCTACTGCGGGGCCGTGAACGCCATCCTGCAGAGCCAGGAGGGACGGCCTGCCGTGGACGAATGCCGCCTGACGGTGGAGCGCAACGCCAGCCAGGAGGCCCTGGACCTGAGGGTCTGGGCCAACCCCATCGACCTCCGCGGGGAGCGGTTCACGGTCTTCGTGGTGGCCGACATCGCAGACGAGAAGCGCAAGGCCTTCCTGGAGCGCCTCTTCCTCCACGACATCCTGAACACGGCCACGGCCATCCAGGGCTTCAGCCAGCTCCTGGGATCCGGTGTCGCCCAGGGCCCCCAGCGGGAGCAGTTCGCCCAGCGGGTCGGCACCCTTTCGGGGCGGCTGGTGGAGGAGATCCACACCCACCGGGTGCTCATCGAAGCCGAAAACGGCGATCTGCGCCCCCATTTCAGCCCCCTGAACGTGGCGGAGATCCTCCAGACGGTCTTCGAGGCCTACCACCGGCCGGATCACCTGGACCAACGGAACCTCCAACTGGCGCCGGACACCCCGGATCTGGTCCTGGCCACCGATCCGGTGCTGCTGGGCCGGGTGCTTGGCAACATGGTGAAGAACGCCCTGGAGGCCAGCCTGCCCGGGGATACCGTCACCCTGGGAGCCCGGGCCAAGGAGGGGGGCATCTGCTTCTGGGTGCACAACCCCACGGCCATGCCCGAACGGGTGCGCCTCCAGGTTTTCAGCCGCTCCTTCTCCACCAAGGGCGCGGGGCGCGGCCTGGGCACCTACAGCATGAAGTTCCTGACGGAACGCTACCTGGGAGGCCGCGTGGAGTTCAGCAGCTCCGAGGCCGAAGGCACCACCTTCAGGGCCTGGTACCCCCTCGGCTGACAGCCATGGCGAAGGCCCGAAACAGCGCCCGCGCGGCCTCCCCCGCAGGCTGATCCAGTCCCACCAGGTTTTCCGGGTGCCACTGCACGCCGTACACCCAGCGGCCCGGATCTTCCGCCTCCAGCGCTTCCACCAGCGGCCCTGTGAGGGGGTTCACGGTGTCCAGGTGCCAGGCCACGGCCCGCAGGCCCGGTGCCAAGGCCTTCACGGCCTGATGGTGCCGGCTGTTCACCAGGACCTCCCGGGTTCCCAGCACCCGCGCCAGACGGGAGGCCGGGGCCACCACCACCCGGTGCCTGAGATCCGGCCCATCGTCCGACCGGCCGAACTGGTGGCGCTCCACCGAGCATCCGTAGTACTCGGGCACATGCTGGATCATGCTTCCGCCCAGGGCCACGTTGAGGATCTGGTGGCCCCGGCAGATGCCCAGGACCGGCAGGTTCCGGCGCCATGCCTCCCGGACCAGGGGGATCTCCCGGGCGTCCCGGTCCTCCGCGGGCTCCGCCGAAGCATGCAGGGGTTCCGAGGCATCCCAGCGCCGGGGATGGATGTCCAGGCCCCCGGCCACCAGCACCCCGCCCACCCCGTCCAGATCCGGTAGCGGGTCGCCGGGTTCCACCACCTGACAGGGCCCCGGCCAGCCACCGGCCACCAGGGCCGGAAGGTAATGGCGCTCAACGCCGGAGCGGTTGCCGCAGGCCACCAGGATGCTTGACACCCGACCCTCCACGGTCATCATGGACACCCTACCATCCGCTCAGCCACCCTGAACGGTCTGCACGGCGGAGGGCTCCGCCGGGAAGGAGAGAGCATGTCCGGTTCCATGAACAAGGTGATCCTCATCGGCAACCTGGGGAAGGACCCCGAACTCAAGATGACCCCCAGCGGCCAGGCCCTGGCGCGCTTCAGCGTGGCCACCACCGAGACTTGGCGGTCCAAGGACAACCCCTCGGAGCGCCAGTCCAAGACGGAATGGCACAACATCGTGGTCTGGGGCAAACAGGCCGAGACCGCCGAGAAATACCTGCGCAAGGGGCAGCAGGTCATCGCGGGCCGGCCCGACGTAACCCTGGAACTTGGCGACGTGGTGCTGGTCGTGGGCGCGCCCGAGGAACTGGCGAAGATGCGGCTTTTCATCGGGGAGGAGGTCAACGTGCCG
>MWBB01000228.1 GCA_002068835.1 Acidobacteria bacterium ADurb.Bin340
GCGCAGGAAGACCGCCGAATTCCACAGCAGCCCTTTGTCCCAGCGGGCCGGATCACGACGCTCCTCCTGGACCGGCACGGTCCGGGTGCGGAAGAAACCTCGGTGCACAAACACCCATCGATGGCCGAACCGCGCGAGGTAGCCCTCCCGAAGCCTCGGAACCCCCTTGGCACGGCGGGCGAAGGCGCGGCCCACCCAGTCCGCCGCAAGGGGGTCCGCTTCCAGCAGGGCCAGGTCCACCCAGCGGGGAACCTCCTGGCGCCCCGCTTGGCTCATCCAGGAGCGGATCCGACCCCCGAGGCTGGTCAGCAGGAAATGGGCCACCCGGAAGACCAGGGGCAGCAGGAAGGCGAGAGCCACCAGGATGGCCAGCAGCACGGGCACAGCGATGTAGGGATAGGCATAGACCAGGGCCAGGAGGCCCACCACGCCCAGATCCTCGGCCACGCTGAGCAGGCTGTGCGTCGCAGGCTCCGGCGTGGTGTGCGCCAGCAGCCGAACCCCCATCTTGGTGCCATGGGATCCCAGCGCGATGGTGCCCCCACCCAGCAGCGCGATGACCTGCAGCACCGGATGCAACTGCCCGGCAGCTCCCAGGGCCAGGAGCGCCCCACCCAGCGGCCGGATGATGGTATGGGCGGTATCCCAGATCACAGTGACGAAGGGAATCTTGTCCGCGAAGAACTCGACCAGGAACAGCAGCCCGGCGGCTCCCAGCACCAGGGGATGGCTGAGGATCTGCAGTTCGGCGGGAAGCCCCGTGATCCATTGGAAGCGCTGGCCGAGGCCCACGGCCAGCACCGCCAGGTAGAGGTTGACCCCCGAAACCACCGAGAGGCCGAGAATGCCCGCGAGTTGGGAGATCACGTTCACGGCAGCCGCCGTTCCGCGGCCTTCATCGCCGGGAATCCGAGGGCAACCTTCCAGTCCAATCCAAACATCCTGTACCTCGGCAATTGAGGAGAGGATACACCGGGGACAGGGCCATCCTCGGCGGCTGGTGGCCCGTTCCGGGAGCGCCGCCCGCCCCCTCTGTTTCACAGAGGATTTCCAGCACCTCCACAGGCATGCTCCAGCCACCCCCAAGGCTGAAGGCACTTCCTTCAGGAGGAATCATGCGAATCCACGCCATTCGAAGACTCGGCAACGCCTTGGCGGCCGGGCTTCCTCTCGCCCTTGCCCTGGGCTGCGCCGGAAGTGGTGGCGACGCGCCGGTGAAGGTCGAGCCCAAGCACATCATCCTGTTCATCGGGGACGGGATGCAGCTGGAACACGAAATTGCGGCCAGCCGCTACCTCACCGGCACGGACCGCGGTCTGGTCTGGCAGGGCTTCCCCACCCAGGCCCAGGTCTGCACCTGGGATGTGTCCACCTACGACCGCTACGCCCTGGCCTCCGGCGCCGCCAACTACACGGACCAGGGGTTCCTGCCCCGACTCGGCTACGACGAAACCCGGGGCGGCGCCCTGCCCTGCCCGGATCAGCCCACGCCGGATCCCGGCTACTTCCTGACGCCCCTGCGCAAGTCCGCGGCTGACAGCCTGCCCTACGCCCCCGCCACGGATTCCGCCAGCGCCGGAACGGCCATGGCTTGCGGCTACAAGACCGATGACGGCAACATCGCCTGGCTTCCGAAGGATCCCAAGACCGGCGGCAACCGGGCCAACGACGGCAGCCTGCTCACCATCGCCGAACTGTTCCGCCAGCACCGGGGCGGCGGCATCGGCGTGGTGTCCACCGTGCCCTTCAACCACGCCACGCCTGCCTCGTTCGTGGCCCACAACGTGAGCCGCAACAACTACTACACAGGACGCAGTGGCTACACGGGCCTCGGCATCGCCGACGAGATCATCCACCACACCAGGCCCGAGGTCGTCATCGGCGGTGGCCATCCCCAACTGGACAACCCCTCCTACAACACCTCGAAGGGATACCTCTCCAAGCCCCTGCACGACCATCTGCGCACCTCCCAGGAATGGGTCTTCGCGGAGAGGCAGACCGGGGTGGATGGAAGCCAGACCCTGGCCCAGGCGGCCGAACGCGCGGTCCGCGAGAAGAAGCGTCTCTTCGGGCTCTTCGGCGGCCCCGGCGGGAATTTCGAACCGCCCGTCCCCGCCCACACGCCCGGCGCTCCCAGCCTGCAGCGGGGCAGCCTCGAGAACCCCCTGCTGAAGGATGCTGCCGTGGCGGCTCTCCAGGTGCTCAGCCAGAATCCCAAGGGGTTCTTCCTCATGGTGGAGCAGGGCGACATCGACTGGGCCAACCACGCCAATGACTATCGCTGGATGATTGGAACGATGTGGGACCTGGACCAGGCCATCCGGGCCACCCTCGACTACATCGACCATCCGGGAGACACCCTGACCCGCGAGAACACCCTGATCCTGGTCACTTCGGACCACGGCAACAGCTACATGCGCCACAACCCTGCCAAGCCCCTCGGGCATGGCGAACTGCCCCAGCAGGTGCCCACTGCGCCCCTCAAAGGGCGCCTCGTCTGGGATGACCGCCGGGAGACGCTGGTGATCCAGCGGGGAGACGGCTCCCTGGAGCGATTGGCCTATGCCTCGCCCTGGAGCTACCCGGGTGGCGAAATCACCTACGGCACCGGCGACCACACCAATGAGCTGGTGACCCTGGCCGTTCAGGGAACCCCCTCCGACCACGCCCTGGTGAAGGCTGAACAGCGGTCCTGGTACCGCTTCGGGAATGTGCTCGACAACACCCAGATCTTCCGTGTCCTCCGGGACGCTTCCGGCCTCCCATCGGTGGGCGCCCTGCCCACCCCCAAGCCCTGACGGGCCGGTTATCCTCGGCCCCGGGAGGACACCATGGACCTGGGCATCCGAGGCAGGATTGCAATGGTCGCAGCGGGCAGCAAGGGGCTCGGGCGGGCAGCAGCCCGGGCCCTTGCGGCCGAGGGTTGCGCCATCTCCATCTGCGGGCGCGGTGCCGAGGCGCTGGCTGAAGCCAAGGCCGGGCTGGAGGCCCTGGGGGTGCCCGTGTTTGCAGCCCAGGCGGATGTGGCTTCCGCAGGGGACCTGGAGCGATGGCACAAGGCCACCCGGTCGGCCCTCGGTCCGGTGGACATCCTGGTGACGAACACCGGGGGCCCGAAAGCCTGCACCTTCGATGGGCTCACCGATGCGGACTGGGAGGCCGGCGTGGCTTCCACCCTCCTGAATGTCGTGCGCCTCTCGCGCCTGGTCCTGCCGGAGATGAAGGCTTCGGGATGGGGCCGCATCGTCCACATCACCAGCCTGGTGGCCAAGCAGCCCCTGCCACTGCTCACGATCAGCTCGACCTTGCGGGCCGGCCTCTCGGGGCTCACCCGCACCCTGGCCCTGGAAACAGCCCCATCGGGGATCACGGTGAACGCCCTGCTTCCAGGGCATATCCTCACGGACCGCCAGCATCACCTGGGGCGGATCAAGGCCCAGGCGGAAGGCATCTCCCTGGAGGAAGCCCTGGCTGCCACCGCAGCAACGATCCCCATGGGGCGCATCGGGTCTCCCGAGGAAATCGGCGCCGCCATCGCCTTCCTCTGCAGCCGCCCCGCAGCCTACATCACGGGCCAGAGCCTGCTGGTGGATGGCGGCCTGGTGCAAGGCACCTTCTGAAACGGCCAGGGGCCGCCCGAAGGCGGCCCCTGGAGGTGGTGCGGTCCAGGTCTACTTCACCTGGAGGCTG
>MWBB01000229.1 GCA_002068835.1 Acidobacteria bacterium ADurb.Bin340
GCAGGACGCCCACCGCATCATCGACCGATACACCCTTACCGGCTGCTACACCGTGGACGATTGGAATGTCTACGCTGCCGCCTGCAAGGTGCTGGGGATCGTTCCGCTGATCGACCCAGCCGTCTGCCCCGTCCCCATCAACCACCCCCAGGCGTGAGCCTGTCCAGGAGCAACGATGCCCAAGCTGCCAACCCACCAATGGATTCCTTGCGCTGAACGCCTGCCCGAACCGGACCAGGAAGTGTTGATCTACCTGGACGAGAACTCGAACGGGATGATCGAACTCGGCTACACCAGTCTCGTCACAATCGCCACCTACCTGGGCGACATGGGCGAATGCGAGAGCGACTGGGACGCCGATGCCAACGCACCCATTGAGGACGGCTGTGTGCCAACCCACTGGATGCCCCTCCCTGAACCCCCAACCGAATGAATCTGTCCAAACCCATCCCGGTGACCCCAACGAAATGGTCACCCCCATGCCGCCACTACTGCCAGTGACGCCACAGGATCCCCCCATGCCCCACGCGATGCCGATCACGACTTCACCGGCCCTATCACCCTGGCCCTCCACCACACCCCGCTCCAGCAAGCCCTAGCAAACCTGGAAGCCCACCAGTCCGCCCGCCCCGAATACCTGCCCAGAGCTCCATACGACCACCCGCAGAACGAGGCTTGGCGCCGCTGGGCACGGGAGAAGGAGGCGCTCCAGACCGCCGTGGACGTGGCCCGTGCGCTGGAGCCCAGGCCGGTCCTGGTCTACACCCCTGCCCCTGCCCCGAAGGCGAAGCGCGGACAGGGACGGCGGCTCACTGCAGCCGGGCTTCTCGCCACTGTCCACAGGTCCATCGAGCGCATGAACGCCCTGGAACCAGGGAGCCACGAATGGCTACAGGCGCAGAACGCGGCCTACCATAACCGTGCCCAGGCGGTGAAGCGGGCGCGGGAGGACGGGGAAACCATCATCCTGCCGGAGATCCCCAAGCGGAGGGCGTCGTGAACGCCCTCATCCTCATACGCCTCCCCGAAGTGCTGCGCCTCCGTGGCCGCAGGAAGACTGCGCACTATTCCGACATTGCCGCGGGCCTGTTCACCCACCCCGTGAGCCTTGGCGCCCGTGCCGTTGGCTGGCCTGAGCATGAGGCCCAGGCAGTCAACGCAGCCCGGATCGCCGGGAAGTCTGAAACCGAAATCCGTGCCCTGGTGGCCTCGCTTGAGGCGCAGCGGGGATCGTTGGCGGCGTGAAGCTGCCTGGAGGAATCATGGAATTAACAGAACAAGAGCGAAGAATCATAACCCACACTCTTACCGGGAGCAATGGCAGCATTGTTGTTTATAGAAACTGGTATGCAACAGGCCCAGGCGATGACGCTATGCCTATCCTGATTGCCCTAGAATCACGCGGCTTGATGAAGAAGGGCAAGAAATACAACGCTGATGGCGGTGTTTATTACCATGCAACCCATGCGGGCGCTGAGTCCGTTGGCCTTAGCTTGATCTAACCCCATCCAGCCAATCCGACCACTTCTGCATCATCCTCCGGCGCTCCGCAAGGTGCGCCGTTCTGTTGTAGGCCCGCCCGTTCGGATCGCACACCGCATGGGCAAGCTGGTGCTCGATCCAGGCATGCATCCGGGCCAAGCTCCCAGGCGTGGTCTGGATCCCAGGCCGAAAGAAGCCGCGCTTCCGCTGGGAGGCGTTTTGGCCCGCCCTCATCGCATCGAAGGAACTTGACCCCTTGGCCCTCGAAGTGCGGGATGATCTGTTCCGCCGAAGGACGGGGAGTCGCACGGGATGAGCCGCTGGCTGGTCAAGCGCGGGAAGGTGTGGCACTACCGCTTCGTAATCAGCAGGTCGCAGGTTCAAATCCTGTCGTTGGCTCCAGCAAAACGCCCCGTGGCACTAGGCTCCGGGGCGTTTTCGTATCCGTTCTGCGGTGCTGGATTATGCGAAATTGCGGCGAATCTTTGCAGATTTTTGGGGATCAGGTGATACAAAATTGACGCAGGCGAATCAGAGGCCCAGCACCGTCTCCAGCGGGGTCACCGCCAGCCACGCCCGCTGCCCCTCCCAGGTGGGCTCCGTAGCCAGCCCGGCCTTGACCAGCCGATCTCGGTAGATGCCAGCCAGGGCAATCGGATCCTGGGTCAGGGTGGGAAGCCCGGTTTCTGCCAGGGCGGCGGCAGTCCAGGCGGCAACGGCGGCTTCTTCGCTGCACTCCGGGTCAGCCTGCACGGCCTCCCAAGTGCCCCGCTTCCCGGCCTGGCGCTCGTTGAGCAGGATCTGGGTGATGTCGGAAGCCTTGCCGTAGGCGTCCAGGGCACTAGAGCCCAGGGCTTCCGTCTGCGCGAGGTCCATGCGGGCCTGGGCCAGGGCGTTCCGCCCCTCCTGGTTCAGCGCCGCAACGGCGGCCTTGGCGGCAGCGGGGTGCATATCCAGCAGCGGGACGATTGAGGCCGTGGCGTTGACCTCTCCCTCTAGGCGCAGGCACTTGGCTCGGAGGTCGCGGATCAGGGCTTCGCGGGCGAGGATCTGTTCAGGGGTCATGGGGGCTCCTAGAAGATGGCATTGATGTCGGCGACTTGGGCCTTAGCCCTGACGGAACGGTGGGCGCCGAAGGCCTGGATCGTCACCCCGCAGGAAAGTTCGACCGTGAGCCCATAGACACCCGCGGCTGTGTAGACGCTGGAGATGTCGTAGGTGCCCTTGGTCCATGCGTTGATCGTCGTGGTGCTGATGGTTCCGATCAGCGTCTTGGACCCGCCCGCGGTCAGGTTTTGCAGGTAGAGCTTGGCGTAGCCGCTGGATCCCACATAGACGCCCTCCACAATCCATTCGTAGCCGATGCGGAGCCAGAGCGTCATGTCCCTGGTGGTCACGTTGGGGTCAGGCGTTGGCAGATTCAGAACTTGGGAGGCCTCGCCCACGGTGGTAACCGTGCCGGTTGTATCTGCGGCCACGGTCCCATCCTTGGAACTCAAAAGGGTTCCGCATCCCGTGGTGTGAGGGTTGGAACTACTCCAAACGGGAGCATCGGTGCCACTAAGGGACCACCCCGCTGCCGAGTTCCACAACATCCCATTGAAGACACGGTCGAAGATAAGGCTTTGCTGGTTGAAGGTGCCCTTGCCGATCCTGAGTCCGTTGGGGCCGCACTTGATGGGGTTCGTCGTGTTGACCCCCATCCACGCGCCCGCAGTCGGATTACCGAAGGCATCCTCAGCGTAGTTCGAAGTCTTGATGGCGTTGGTGTCGATCTTGGCGGCGGTGATGGCGTAGGCCGCAAGTTTTTCCGTGGTGACAGCGCCCGCCGCGATCTTCGCGGCTTCGATGGCGCCCGCCGAAATGTGCTGGGCCTGCACCGCGTCAGCCTCGATCATCCCGGCGCTGATCTTGCGTGCGGCGTAGAGGCCGTCGATCCTAAACCAGCCGTTCCCACCGGTCGCGTTGATGTGGAACTGGACGAAAGCCGCGTCTGCCGGTGCCGTGCCATCCACCGATCTCTGGACATAGATCCCGCCGGGAAGCGCACCAGTGCCGGCGCACTGGATGCCGTCTGTAGCTAGGCTTCCGTCAGCCTTCCAGAAAATACAATACAGCAAGGCCTCAGAGTTACTAACATCAGCGTTCCAAATCCACAGGCTGAAAAGGAACTTTTCTCCTGGAGTGCATGG
>MWBB01000230.1 GCA_002068835.1 Acidobacteria bacterium ADurb.Bin340
CGCCGGTAGCGGCCGTCGGAAGCCCTCCGGGGGAGGGCTGGAGACGACAAGCCGCGGGCGCAGCGGCTGCGCGTGTACTTCACCGGCACCACGAACAGCGGCCCCGCGAGGGGCCGCTGTCTTTGATCTGTTGAAAATTAATAAGTTGTGATTCTAGGCCAGTCCGAAGTCGGAGGTTTCCAACTCCTTCTTGATGAGGGCCATGAACTGGTCCGCCACGGCGCCATCGATGATGCGGTGGTCGAAGCTGAGGCCGCTGAACATGGTTTCCCGGATCGCGATGCTGTCGTTGCCCTCTTCGTCGGTCACCACCACGGGCCGCTTCTTGATGGCGCCCATGCCCAGGATCGCCACCTGGGGCTGGCTGATGATGGGCAGGCCGAAGGTGTCCCCGAATACACCGGGGTTGGTGATGGTGAAGGTGCCGCCGGTGATCTCGTCGGGCTTGAGCTGCTTGGTGCGGGACCGCTCAGCCAGATCATTCAGGGCCCGGGCGAGGCCCCCCAGGTTCAGCTGATCGGCCTGGCGCACCACGGGCACGATGAGGCCCCAATCGAGGGAGACCGCCACGCCCAGGTTGATGTCGAGCTTGTAGGCGATGTGGTCGCCCTCCACCGCGGCGTTCACCACCGGGAACGCCCGCAGGGCCTTGGCGGTGGCGGCCATGACGAAGGGCATGAAGCTGAGCTTGACGCCATAGGCCTCCTGGAAGGCCTTCTGGTTGCGGCGGCGCAGTCGGGCCACATGGGTGAGATCGAATTCCCAGACGGTGTAGACATGGGCGCTGGTGCGGCGGGACGCGACCATGTTGTCGCTGATGATCTTCCGCATCCGGCTCATGGGCTCCATCCGTACCCGCTCTCCGGGGACCGGGGCGGGGACAGCGGGGGACGCGGGCGGGAGGGTCGGCGCCGGGGGAACCTCGGCCTGGGGCAGGGACTTGATCGGGGTCTGAGCGAGGTGGGCTTCCAGGTCGCTCTTGGTGACCCGTCCATGCTGACCCGAGCCCTTCACGGTCTGCAGGTCCACGCCATGGGTTTCGGCCATCTTGCGCACCAGCGGGCTGGATTTGGCTGCGAGGCGGCCTTCCAGGCTGTTGTCATGGTCAAGGACCGGAGCGTGGGGCGCCGCTGCGGACACCGGCGCGGCGGAGGTTTCTTCGGCCTTGGCCGCAGGCGGGGCTCCAACGGGCTTCTCGTTGGCATCCCCCAGGCGGGCCACCACGCTGCCCACGGGTACGGTCTGGTTCTCGGAAACCAGGATCTCCAGAAGGGTTCCGGCAAGGGGCGCCGGGATTTCCGCATCGACTTTGTCGGTGCTGATCTCGTAAAGGGTTTCGTCCTTGCCGATGGCTTCACCCACCTTGCGATGCCACTTCAGGATGGTGGCTTCGGCGATGGACTCGCCCATCTGGGGCATGATGACGTCGAAGGCCATGGACTCTCCTTAGGCAGGCAGCGGCGGTGCGCAGCGGTGGTGGGAGGTGAGGCGCTGGAAGGCGTGGCCGGCCTCCAGCAGGGCGACCTCCGAGAAGGCGGGGCCCACGAACTGCAGGCCCACGGGGAGACCCTTCGCGAGGCCGGCGGGCAGGACCAGGGCAGGCAGCCCTGCCAGGGCCTGGGGCACCGTATGGAGATCGGTCAGATGCATGGCCCGGGGATCCTCCAGGCGGGAGCCCAGAGGGAAGGCGGGTGCGGGGCTGGCAGGCATCAGGATCAAATCCACCTGTTGGAAGGCATGCTGGAAGTCCTGGGCGACAAGGGTGCGGGCCTGGAGGGCTTTCAGATGGAAGGCTTCGTAGAAACCCTTTGAAAGACAGAATGCGCCCAGCAGAATGCGGCGCTTCACTTCGGGGCCAAAACCCTCATCCCGTGTGCGGGCCAGGGTGTCCTGGAGATCCGCTGCAGGGACCCGGGTTCCGAAACGCACACCGTCAAAGCGCGCAAGATTGCTCGAAACCTCGGAAGTGTTAAGCAGGAAGTAGGTGTCAACGGCAAACCGGCTGTGGGGAAGGGAAACCTCAACCGGTACCGCTCCTTCGGATGCCAGGAGGGCCACGGCCGTTTCCATCAGGCGACGAACCTCCGGGGCCAAGCCATCACCCAGGGCTTCCCGGGGCAACCCGACGCGAAGCCCTTTCAGGTCCATCACGTGCAGGTTTCTCAGCCGATCCTGGCGAGGAAGGCAGGTGCTGGTGGCATCGCCAGAGTCGGATCCGGCCACCACGCTGAGAATCGATGCCAGGTCCCGGGCGGACCGCGCCATCAGGCCGATCTGGTCGAGGGAGGATGCCATGGCGCTCAACCCCTTCCGGCTGAGCGTTCCATAGGTGGGCCGCAGGGCGCTGAGGCCGCAGAAGGCTGCGGGGAGGCGAGCGGAGCCGCCGGTGTCTGAGCCGAGGGCGAAGGCGGCATAACCCGCTGCGAGCCCCGCTGCGGAACCGGAACTGCTGCCGCCGGGGACGCGATCCGGGCTCCAGGGGTTGCGGGTGGGGCCGCTCGCGCAATGCTCGCCGCTGGATCCCATGGCGAACTCGTCCATCCGGGTCTGGGCCACGGGCACCGCTCCGGCTTCCATCAGGCGCAGGACCACGGTGGCGGTGAAGGGAGGCTTGATGGGGCCGATGCGGGACCCGTGCCCCAGGGAGGCGCCTGCCAGGGCCAGGTTGTCCTTGAGCAGGAAGGGCAGCCCCAGCACCGGAGTCCGTTCCCCTTGCCGGAGCCTCCGGTCCGCTTTCCGGGCGCAGGCCAGTGAGGTTTCCTCCAGGCGGGTTGCCAGGGCTCCGAGGTCAGCGTCTCGTTGGGCCATGATCTCGAGGGACTGGCGTGTCAGCACCTCTGACGAGAGGTCCCCTGCATCGAGTCCCTCCCGCAGGCCATTGAAGCACTCGTTGACCAATGGACCCTCCGGCCCCTGAGTGTGCCAGGATCAGGACCCGCCCCGCATCGTGCAGGAGATGGAAACACGCTCTGTGGGGAGTCGCTTCCATCCTGTCTTTCTCTTGCATAAAGTAGAGGCTATCCTCAAAGCCGTGAATCCGCGCTGACGATGACTGGCCCCTTTCCTTGACCCCTCCCGTGCGATGAACCCCTACCAGATTCTGGATATACCCCCCGGTGCCTCGGCCGATGACATCAAGTCGGCCTATCACCGGCTTGCCAAGCAGTGGCATCCGGATCGGTTTTCCGGGGCGGAGAAGGCGGAAGCCGAAACCCGTTTCCGGCAGGTTGCCGAGGCCTTCAACATGTTGAAGGATTCGGGTCGCCGGGCCGAGATCGACCAGCGTGTGGCCCAGAATCCCTCACCCGCACCGGAGAAACCCTCCGTGCCTGCGCCACCCACTGTCCGCACCGCCGATGACTGGTTCGCAGATGCCAAGGAGGCCCAGGCTTCGGGGGATCGGGAACGAGCGTTGGGGCTTGTCCAGTACGCCCTGAGGCTGGATGCGAGCAAGGTGGAATATTTCATGCTGCTGGCCAATCTCTTGGATGAGGGGCAGGCGGATGTTCGCACTCGGATCAAGGCGCACGAGAACGTCCACCGGATGGTGCCCAAGGATCCCGACACCCTGGTGAGCCTCGCGGAACTCTACGAGGCCGTGGGCATGGAAGCCCGTGCCAGCCGCATGTGGGATCTCGCTCGAACCGCTGCGCCTGGCCATCGTG